>SLIW01000420.1 GCA_007135435.1 Natronomonas sp. | reverse complement strand
TGACGCTCGACTACGGCTACCTCCTGCCGACGCGCGGGGTCGTCCTCACGAGCGAGGACGACCGCGAACTGGCCACGGCCGTCGAGTCGGACGTGCTCGGGCTCGCCCGACGGGTCGAGGCGCTCGAGTTCGAGAGCGTCTGGGTCGGCGACAGCGTCCTCGCCAAGCCCCGTCTGGAGCCGCTCGCGACGCTCGCCGCGGTCGGGACGGCGACCGACGAGGTCGATCTGGGCACCGCCGTCTACCTCCCGACGCTGCGCGACCCGGTCCACGTCGCCCACCTCACCGCCACGGTCGACCAGCTCGCCGGCGGCGGCCGGCTGAAGCTGGGCATCGGCGTCGGCATCGGCCCCGACGTCGAGGCGGAGTACGCCAACCTCGGGCTCGACTTCCGGACGCGCGGCCGCCGGATGGACGAGCTCCTCGAGGTCCTGACGGCCCTGTGGGACGGGGAGTCGGTCGACCACGACGGCGATTTCTTCCACCTGGAGGACTCGAGCATCGGGTTCGGACCGGTGGGCGACCCGCCGATCTACGTCCCGACGGCGGCGTTCGATCCCTCCGAGGGGTTCCCCCGGCCGATCCGGGACCGGCTCGTGGCCCACGGCGACGGCTGGCTGCCGATCGGCGTTGCGCCGTCCGTGTACGCGTCCTCGCTCCAGGAGATCCGTGGCTACCTCTCGGACGCCGGCCGGGACCCGGACGCGTTCGATCCGGCGCTGTACCTCGACGTGGTGATCGACGAGGACGAGGCCGCCGCGCTGGACGAGGCGCGGGAGTTCTACGACCGCTACTACCCCGCCTGGGACCGGCTGACGGACGACGAGATTCGCGCCAGGGGCGCCTTCGGGCCGGCGGCGGACGTCGCGGAGACCGTCGAGGCGTACGACGACGCCGGCGTCGAGACGCTGGTCGTCAGGTTCACCGCGGACGACCAGCACGAACAGCTCGACCGGTTCGTCGATCGGGTCCGCTGACCGGCGGGTATCGGGACCATTTCGACGACTGGCTCGACGAGTCCGACTGCTGGCTCGACTGTTCTGGAACTAATCCCGGGGTCGACGATCGCGGCGCTCCCGACGTCAGTCGTCGTCGCCTGCCTCGACCTCGGTGCGCGCCTGCCGGCGGGCGGCCCGCTCGATGAACTCCTCCGGCAGCTCGTCGATCTCGCCGGCCTGGACGCCCCAGAGGTGGGCGTACAGCCCCTCGTTGGCGAGGAGCTCCTCGTGGGTGCCCCGCTCGACGATCTCGCCGTCCTCGAGGACGACGATCCGGTCGGCGTCCTTGATCGTCGACAGCCGGTGGGCGATGGCGAACGTCGTGCGGTCCTCCGTCAGGCGGTTCAGCGACCGCTGGATGAGCATCTCCGTCTCGGTGTCGACGTCCGAGGTCGCCTCGTCGAGCACCAGGATGTCCGGGTCCTTGAGGACCGCGCGGGCGATGGCGATCCGCTGGCGCTGGCCGCCCGAGAGCTTGACGCCGCGCTCGCCGACCATCGTCTCGTAGCCGTCCGGGAGGTTGGTGATGAAGTCGTGGGCCTCTGCCGCCTCCGCGGCGGCGACGACCTCCTCTCGAGTGGCGTCGAAGGTGCCGTAGCCGATGTTCTCCTCGACGGTGCCGTAGAAGAGGTAGGACTCCTGGCCGACGTAGCCCATCGCCTGGCGGAGGCTGTCCAGCGAGACCTCGCGGACGTCCTGGCCGTCGATGCGGACGGCGCCATCGTCGACGTCGTACAGGCGCAGGAGGAGCTTGAGCACCGTCGACTTGCCGGCGCCGGTCGGCCCGACGAGCGCGACGGTGTCGCCGCCGTCGACCTCGAAGCTGACGTCCCGGAGGATGGACTCGCCGTCGTCGTAGCTGAAGCTGACGTCGTCGTACTCGACGTGGCCCTCCGTGACGACCAGGGGGTCGACGACGTCGTGGTCGATCCGGCCCTCCTCGTCCATCAGCCCGAAGATGCGCTCGCTGGAGGCCGCGGCGCGCTGGTACATGTTGATGATCTGGCCGAACTGGGCCATCGGCCACACGAGCTGCTGGGTGTAGAGGATGAAGATGACGAAGGTGCCGATCGCCAGCGTCCCGGTGAACGGCCCCGGACCGGTCCCGGTCTGGGGGCCGGTGAACACCCAGTAGCCGCCGACGATGAACGTGAGGACGAAGCCGATCCCGGAGATGAGCTGGAGGCCGGGGAAGAACTTGATGCGGATGCGGATGGCGCCCCAGTTCATCTCGTAGTAGTTCCGCGAGACGTCGTCGACGCGCTCGGACTCGTAGTCCTCGGTGTTGTCCGCCTTGATGACCTGGATGCCCCCGAGGTTGTTCTCCAGCCGGGAGTTCACCTTCCCGACGCTCGAGCGCACGGCGGCGTACTTCGGCTGGATCTTCTTGACGAAGATGTAGGTGAAGACCGCGATGAGCGGCACCGGGGACATCGCGACGAGCGCCAGCTGCGGGTTCAACAGGAAGAGGAAGAACCCGATGCCGAGGACCATCACCACGAGCCGGAACGCCGAGTTGAGCCCGTCGTTGAGGAACCGCTCGAGCTGGTTGACGTCGTTCGAGAGCACCGACATCATCTCGCCGGTCTGCTTGTCCGCGAAGAACTCCATGTCCAGCCGCTGCATCTTGTCGTAGGTGTCGGTCCGGACGTCGTGCTGGATGTCCTGCGAGAAGGCGTTGAACCCCCAGTTGCGGAGGTAGTGGAAGATCGACCCGAGGAGGAACGACCCCGCGATGACGGCCACGACGAACCAGAACTGGTCGCTCTGGGCGGCCGGCAGCCACGCCTCCGGGAGCCACACCAGGAGCACCTGCTCGTGGAACGGCGCGTCGTGGAAGATCGAGTCGATGGCGATGCCGAGGAACAGCGCGGGGAGGAGGTCCAGCACCCGCGCGAAGATGCTCGCGAGGATCCCCACCGTGGCCGAGAACCAGTAGGGGCGACCGTACTCGAAGAGCAGCCGGCGCATCGGGTTGTCGATGTGCTCGCGGTGCTCCTCGAAGGGGTCGTCCTCCTCCCACGCGATCTCGGCGCTCACACCCTAACTGACCGTTCAGTCAGTATCAAGGTTGGCACTTCCGGTCGCCGGGCCGGGGCACCGGCGGATCGACGTCGATTCGGAGCCAGCCCCCGTCGCGCCCCACTGTGAGGGATTACTCGACGCCCCGATTGGTGGAAAAATACGCTAGTTGACGTGAAATAAACACATGATGCCACCGGTATCCAGATGAAAATATTATGTGTATGAAAATTTCAAAGTAGATATCCTTATACCTGCAGTATGATTATGCTACCCAATGGATTTCCGCGAGATCATTGCCTTCTCTGGAGCCGTCGATGGTGTAACCGGGCGGAAACGTGTCGGGCGCCGGACCGCAGCTCGTCCGACCGCTTCTCGCGTTTTCGCGGTCCTCTTCTCCGTCCTGATGGTCACGTCCATCGTCGTCCCGTTCGTGTTCGTGGGCGCGGTTGTAGCGGATGGGGCACCTGGGTGTGATCTTGTCGTTGGCGAAAGCGACAGTATCAGCGACGCGATCGACGGGTCGAACGCTGGGGACACGATCTGTGTCGAGAGTGGGACGTTCGACGAACAGCTCACGATCGACGTCGAGGGGCTCACACTTACGGCAGCCGACGGTGCGGAACCAGTACTCGAGGGTACGTCAAGTACCGGCATCGAGATCGAGGGTGCTCACAACGTAACGATCGAGGGGCTGACGATCCGTGGCTACGGAACGTACGGAATCCACGTCTCCGACGACGGCCACAACGTGACCATCCAGGACACCCACATCGAGAACAGTGAGCGAGGAATCTGGTTGCGTGACAATGCCGCCTCGGACGCTACCATCGAAGGGAACACGGTGATCGAGAATGGTGTTCGGGGGATCCACGTCGGCGAAAACAACGAGAACGCGATCGTGCGTGGAAACGAGATCTCTGCAAATGGTGGGGCCGCGGTTAATTTGCGATTTGCCCCGTCGGGACTGGTGGCCGACAATACAATTTCGGACGGAGGGATAAGCGTCTGGGACGAGGACACGGTCGTTCGGGACAACGTCATCACCAATGGCGGAGATGTTGGTATAAGTTTTTCACACGACGGTGACTTCGGTCTCATCGAGAACAACACGATTGTAGATACGCCAACCGCGATCAGAGTCACGACAGACGCTCCCGAGATCCGATATAACACGATCAGCGGTTCGCAGATCGGCCTCGATCTCGATGGTGTGGCGACGGCGAC
>SLIW01000469.1 GCA_007135435.1 Natronomonas sp. | reverse complement strand
AGTGTCCGGTCCACCTCCCGATCGTCGGTCCACCTCCCGGTCGTCGGTCCACCTCCCGGTCGTCGGTCCTCCGGGACCCGGTGAAGTTTTCCCCGCCGACCGCACAACGGCAGGGTAGATGGAACTCGAGGAGCTGGAGGCCATCCCCGGGGTGGGCTCGAAGACGGCCGCCCGGCTGGCCGAACTCGAGGACCCGGAGGGGGCCATCGCCTCGGGCGACGTCGCGGCGGTCGCCCGGGCGCCCGGCATCAGCGAGGCGCACGCGGCGCGCATCGCCCGCGCGGCGATCCGCCGCCGACACGACGACGACGGTGCCTTCCTCGCGACGCCGCGGGCACGCGAGGTCTACGACGCCGCCCTCGGGCTGCTCCAGGAGCGCGCGGTCACTCCGTACGCGGCGAAGCGCCTCGAGACGTTCTACCCGAGCGCCGCCGAGTCCCGGATCGACGAGGTCCGGACGTTCGCCGAACGCGCGGTCGCACGGGAGCCGACCGAGGAGGTCCTCGCGGCGCTGGAGGGCGTCGAGCCCCTCGAGGAACCCGGCGAGGTCCGCGTCCGGGACCGCTGTCTGGCCACCAGCGACGCCGAGACGTACGCGGCGGCCCGCGAGGCGGTCCCCGAGGTGAGCGTCGAGCTCGTCGAGGACGCCCGGGGGATCGCCGACCTCGCCCGCGGGTACGCGACCGTGGTCGTCCTCGACGAGGCCTTCGAGGGCGTCGAGGTCGACGGGGACGTCCGTGTCGACGCCGTGGCACACGAGGAGCCCGCGCGGATCGTGCCCGAGCGGACGCTCGCCTTCTTCGGGCGGAACCGCGACCGACTCCGGGCAGCGGCTGCCGTCCACCGAGCGGCGGGACTCGAAGCCTCTCTGGACGTGGACGATCTGGAGGAGGCGCTGGCCCGGTTGGATCGGGACGGGGAGGTCGCCGGCGACGAGTCGCTCGCGCAGCTGGAGGCGGCCGTCGACGATCTCGACGCGGCCGTCGGGATGGCGGAGAACGTCGCCAACGATCGCCTCCGGGAGGCCATCCAGGAGCGCGACGTGACCATCGAGGGCACCGACCTGCTCTCGCTCGTCGAGCGCGGCGCCGGCGTCGACTCGCTGCTGGAGCGGGAGCTTGCCGACGAGTTCGCCGACGCCGTGGGGGAAGCCCGCGAGCACCTCGTCGACGCACTGGACCTCGGCGACGCGGGGTTAGACGGATACGAGGCGACCGCACGCCGGGTCTTCGGGGACGAGCCGACGTATCCGGTCGAACGCGACGACCGGGTCGTCGAGCGCCTCCGCGAGGAGCTCACCGCCGAGCGCGACCGGCGGGCCGCCCGGCTGAAGAACGACCTGGCCGCCGAGCTCCGCGACCTCCGCGAGCCGGCGACCGACCTGGTCGACGCCGCCCTGTCGCTCGACGTCGAGCTCGCGGTCTCGCGGTTCGCCAGGGACTTCGACTGCACGTTCCCCCGGTTCGAGGGCCGCGGGGTCCACGTCGAGGGCGGCCGCTCCCCGCTGCTCGACGAGGCGTTTGCGGACGTCGAGCCCGTCGACTACGGCGTCGAGGGGGTCGCGCTGCTGTCGGGGGTCAACAGCGGCGGGAAGACGTCGACACTGGACCTGCTCGCGCTCGTGGTCGTCCTCGCCCAGATGGGCCTGCCGGTACCCGCCGCGGAGGCCCGCCTGGAGCGCTTCGAGGCGCTGCACTACCAGGCGAAGACCCAGGGGACCCTGGACGCCGGCGCCTTCGAGGCGACGCTACGGGAGTTCGGCTCGCTGGTCGCCGGCGACGACCGCCGGCTCGTCCTCGTCGACGAGCTCGAGTCGATCACGGAGCCGGGCGCCAGCGCCGTCATCATCGCGGGGATCCTCGAGGCGCTCGACGGGAGCGACTCGACGGCGGTCTTCGTCTCCCACCTGGCGGCGGAGATCCGCGAGGCCGCCGACGTCGAGGTGACCGTCGACGGCATCGAGGCGGTCGGCCTCGAGGACGGCGAGCTCCAGGTGAACCGCTCGCCGGTCAAGGACCACCTGGCGCGGTCGACGCCGGAGCTGATCGTCGAGAAGCTCGCCGGCGAGGAGGACGAGGGGCTCTACGACGAGTTGCTCGAGAAGTTCGAGAGCTGATACGAGCTCCTCGAGAAGTTCGAACGGTGGTCGTTCAGGATCGGCGACGGGGCGCGGACCGTCGTCGACATCGAGCCCAGAGGTGTCCGTCGAAACCGACGGCGCGCGCCGGGCACTTCCGAAGGCTTAACACCTGCCGAAGCTAGGTGAAAGTGAAATGGCGGACGACGACATGCTCTCGTGGGACGAGTCCGTCTTCCGCGACGAGCACGTCTTCGAGCTGGACTACCTCCCGGAGGCGTTCCTCCACCGGGACGAGCAGATGGAGACGCTCAAGTACGCCCTCCGGCCCGCCGTGCGCGGCTCGCGTCCGCTGAACGTGATGGCGCGGGGACCGCCCGGGACGGGCAAGACGACGGCGGTCCAGAAGCTGTTCGACGAGCTGACCGCCGTCAGCGACGTGGAGTCCGTCCGGGTCAACTGCCAGGTCGACTCGACCCGCTATGCCGTCTTCTCGCGGCTGTTCGAGGGGATCTTCGAGTACGAGCCCCCCACCTCGGGGATCTCCTTCAAGAAGCTCTTCCGGCAGATCACCGACCACCTCGTCGAGGAGGACGAGGTCCTGGTGGTCGCCCTCGACGACGTCAACTACCTCTTCTACGAGGACGAGGCCTCCGACACGCTCTACTCGCTTCTCCGGGCCCACGAGGCGTACTCCGGCGCCAAGATCGGCGTCATCGTCGTCTCCTCGGACCTCGACCTCGACGTGATCGACGCCCTCGACGGCCGCGTCCAGTCGGTCTTCCGGCCCGACGAGGTCTACTTCCCGGCCTACGGCGAGCGCGAGATCGTCGACATCCTCCGCGAGCGGGTCGAGCGAGGGTTCCGCGAGGACGTCGTCGGCCCGCAGGTGCTCGACCGCGTGGCGGCTCACACCGCCGACAGCGGCGGCGACCTGCGGGTCGGTATCGACCTCCTCCGGCGCGCGGGGCTCAACGCCGAGCTACGGGGGTCGACCGAGGTGAGCGTCGAGGACGTCGACAAGGCGTACGAGAAGGCCAAGCACGTCCACCTCTCGCGGCACCTCAAGGGCCTCTCCGCCTCGGAGTCCGCGCTCCTCCGGGTCCTCGCGGAACACGACGGCGACCGGGCCGGCGACGTCTACGACTCCTTCCAGGACGAGACCGATCTCGGCTACACCCGGTACTCCGAGATCGTGAACAAGCTCGAACAGCTCGGCCTCGTCGAGACGGAGTACACGACCGTCGAGGGGCGCGGTCGGTCCCGGACCCTCACGCTGTCCTACGATCGCGACGCGATCCTCGAGCGGCTGGACTGACGACCGAGGATCCTTGCGCAGGTTCGACGGGAGTGCCGGCGGTTCAATCGCGAAGTATCGCAGGTGGGACTGGGCGATGTTTTTGGACCAATTGAGCAGCCACTGGCGACACGGTGCCACCGATCGTGATCTGGGGGGATCGCGTGAGGAGAGCCGATGGGATCAGCGATCGCCGGGCTGGTCGCCGAGCCACTGCTCGGGGACCTGGATGACGTACCGGCCGTTCTCCTGGAGGGCGATGATGTACTCCTCGCGGTCGTACAGCTCCATCAGGTTGAGCTCGTACTGCCCCGGTTCGACGATCTTGATCGACTCGAACTGGTCGTTGAGCTGCTCGCGCAACTCGGCGAGGTCGGGAGTCTGGCCGTCCGTCGGCCGGTCGACCGCCGGCTCGCCGGACGGATCCGATTCGTGCGCCGACTCGGGGTCCTCCGAGCCAACGACGTCGGTGCCTTTCGTACCTTCCGTGCCTTTCGTACCTTCCGCGCCTTTCGTACCTTCCGCGCCTTCCGTGCCTTCCGTGCCTTCGGTGATCCGGCCGCTCGGTTCCTCCCTGTCGCGAGATGGGTCGTTGTCGACGACCCCGCCGCCCTTCCACGCCCCGCCACCGACGACGCCTCCTGAGCCATCGATCCCGAGCTCCTCGGGTGTGACGACGTCGCTCCGGGCGTCTGCCTGCGCGACGTCCTCGCCGTCGTCGTCGTCGTGACGGTGACGGCGTGCATCCGCGTCGATGATGTCGCCGTCTCGTGACGGCGATGGTCTGGTGCCCCACTGCCATCCATCCTCGTCCACCTCCTCCGACGACGACTCCGATCCGGACGCTCGTCTGGCCTCGGAGGGTTTCCCGGCAGCGGCGCTCGT
>SLIW01000145.1 GCA_007135435.1 Natronomonas sp. | reverse complement strand
GGATGCCATTCCTCGTAGCGTTCGTCGATCTCCTCGAAGAATCGAAAGACGGCATCGGGCGGTGCGTCGATCTCTACAGTTGCTTCGAGGAGCATCTTGCGGCACCTGTGTTCGAAACGAGGATACCGCCTGTGATATACTCCTATGACGGATTATTGTCACACACGTTGGCTGCAACGGCCAACCCAACAGTTGCATGAACCTGCAACCTCTGGCTGGTGGTCTCGGGGAGGCTCTTGGACGTTCGAACCACCCGAGCGAGATTCAGGGCGTATTCCGTGCGGATCTCGTCAGAGTGTACACGTCGAACCGGGTGTGTGGCAGGACCAAGCTGAATCCGATTCTCGTCTATTCCGTCGCGTACAGCGTTGTGAGGCGAACGCTCACGTCGTCTCCCGCGGGAGGAGATCACGCCTCGTAGCTGACGATGGAACTGAAGCCGCCGTAGGCCAAGCGTTCCGGATCGAACGGCATCTCCTCGTCGTATCCGTCCCGATCCATCGCCGGATCGTCCATCACGGCTACGTTGACCCCGTCACGATGCGCTCGGGATTCGAACTCGATGAACGCGAAGACGACCGACTCGTCTGCCTCGGCCTCGGCGAGCGATGGGAACGTTCGGATCGGCATACCGTCGGTTTCCGGCTCCAGGTCCTCGCCGACCCCTTCGAAGTACGCCAGGGCGCCGTGTTCTATCCAGAGCTCTCCAGCCGCGGCGGCCATCTCACGGTATGCTTCGAGCCGATCGTTCGGGACCGGGAGCACGAATCCATCGACGTAGCGTTGCATAGCTCCGATGAAGAAGTCGCCTCGGCGGATAACCGTGTCGTTGGGAATCGTTATTCAATGTGACGTGTTATATCAGACATGGGTGTGGGATTGTTTGCGAAGAACACCGGTGAAGCGATACCGTACGGGCGATTGCTCGTGGTCCTCGTCGCTGCGCCGTTCACGTTACTCCTCTCGCTGTTCGTGGTTAGCATCCTCGTGGGGGTGGCGTTCGGGGACGTTCTCTTCCTCGTGACCATCCTGTGGGCGGTGGTCTGGATGCTCACGACCGGGTCGAGGCGGGCGAGCCTGGGCATGGCCGGGACGAGTCGCCTCGGTGCATGGTTCGGCCTGGATACGGAGTACGCGAGACAGATCTCACGGGGGACGCTCCGGCAGTTCCGTGACCCCAGTGTCATCCTAGCCATGCTGACGGTAACTATCGTCGTTGGTTGGGCACTCGTCTCGCTCCACTGGGTCATCCAACAATAGAATTCGACGAGGCCTCCGCGTCGAACGGGCGACCTGTACCTCGTTCGGAAGCGCGTCACGCCGCTATCGAGTAGATCCTCGAATCGTTACTCCCGAAATAGAGTGTCTCGTCGACCAGTGTCGCGGAATCGTGAACCGTTCCGCCGGTGTCGAACCACCACTCCTCCTCGCCGGTGTCACTGTCGAGCGCGTAGAGGCCAGCAAAGCCTCGCCCACCCGCCCCGATGTAGAGCCTGCTCGAATCGGTCACCGGGGAGGAATTGAATATGCTCCCTCCGGTGTCGAACGCCCACTCCTCGGTCCCAGTCTCGGGATCGATGGCGTAGACGTTCCCATCGGCACTGCCGACGTAGACGGTCCCGTCCACGACCGTCGGTGAGGACTGGACTCGGTCGTCGGTTTCGAACGTCCACCGTTCTGCTCCGTCCTGTCGGTCCAGGGCGTACAGGTGGGAATCGTAACTCCCGACGTACACGGTCCCGTTCGATATCGCGACTTCGGCGTTAATGTAGCCTCCAGTCGGGTGGTTCCACAGTTCCTCCCCGCGCTCAGCATGGAGAGCATACAGTCTCCCGTCGTTCGACCCGATGTACACCGTCGTATCCACGACGACCGCGGTGGAGAGCACGCTGTCCGCTGCTCCGTCGAACGTCCATCGGGGCTCGCCTGTCTGTGCATCGAGCGCATAGACGTCCCTCGACCCTCCGCCCCCGATGTAGAGCGTCTCGTCCTCGAGGGTCGGCGTCCCACCGACGTACCCCTGCGTGTCGAAGCGCCACGCTTCCTCGCCAGACTCCTTTTCGACGGCGTACACGTGCCCGTCCCAGCTCCCGAAGAACAGAAGACGCGGACCGAGGGTGGCGGACCCGGCGATCGAATCGTCCGCCGAAAATCGCCACCGTTCCTCACCGGTGTCGGCCTCGAGGGCGTACATGTTGCCGTCACGACTCCCACAGTAGACGATCTCGTCTTCGACCGCGGGGATCGACGTGACGATATCGCCGGTCTCGACCCGCCATTTCAGTCGGCTATCGCCTCCCGTCGGAAGCCTCCCGTGGCAACCACTCACCGTGGCGAACAACAGGGTCCCACTCCCTGCGAGTATCTCCCGTCTCTCCATGGCCATCGGTCCTCGATCCACAGATAAACGTCTTCTCGAGGTTCAAATGCTGCTTTGACTGACGTCACCTGGTCTCGGTCCACGCCGCGGATATCGTGGGCATCTCTCAACTCGGTCTCGTCCGGAATACAGCGGAGCAATCTGATAGCGCTTTGCCGGTGAACTATCGATCTTGCGCCGGGCCTCACCTGCCCGTCGATAGTACGGCCCGTTCAATGACCCACGCTTCACTTGGAGGACGGTCGCGGTGGGTGAAACGCCCGTTTCACTTTTCGGTACGGTGTTGTCCAGTCCCGGATACAACGTTCACACGATGAGACGGAGAGCGCTGGTCGCACTCGGGACGGGAGCGATCGCTGGATGTCTGGTCGACGATCCCGGGGACGGTGAGAGGACCCAGGGCGCCGACGATCCGAACGAGGACGGCCACAGTGGCGGCACTACGGACACGCCGTCGAGTGTCGAAGAAAACGAGGTCGAATACGAACAGTGCGATCGGACCTACGTCGGCGTCTATTTCGATCTCCCCGACCCTGCGATGGAGGAGGCCATCGCTGCAATCGAGGATGGAACGTACGAAACCACAGATGAGCTGATCCTTCCGCAGACGATCGCCGTCGACGACGCCTACCTCACGTACAACGACGAGGACGACGTCCTCCACTACTACACAATAGAGATCGAACGAGACGGGGAAACGACTCGGCTCCGTGCCGACGAGACGTACCCCGAGGCCACCCCGGTGTCGGTCCACAACGATACGGAAACGGACGTCACGTTCGACGTCCACCTCCAGTACGCTGCCACCATGGACGGGGAGGTCGACATCGAATCCGAGGGCGAGATACTCCTCGAGGAGACTGTCGAGGTCGAGGCGGGCCAGGACGTCGACCTCGATGGTGACCACCAGTATCGGTACGGGATGTATCGAGCGGAGATCACGGTCGACGAGTTCGGGTTGGCCGAGGAGCTCACCTGGCGAATGTGGCACGAATATACCGAGCACGGCTCGATCCACCTCGATCCCGGTGAGGACTCGGATAGCCTGGAAAGCCGGGATCCTGACGAGGATCTGTTCTACACCCACGCGCAGTACCATCCGGAAGGGGAGCGGCGATCCTGCGCGTGGGCAGACGATGGCGAACTCGTCGAGGGCCCGGGGTCGTGACCGGACACACGGATTCCCTCTCGCTCGGCATCCGTAGTATGGCTACCCCGCCCCATCGACTACTGCCGATCTGGACCGCGGGAGCGAGCGTGGTTGCGCACGCCGTGAGCAGACCGTCCTGGAACAGCCACGTCTGAAGCCCTCCTACCAGCGGAGGACTTTCATCATCTCCCCGTGAGATCGCACGCATGTCGAGCAGCCGCGACCGTGCCGCGTTGGCGGTGGTCGTCACCCTCGTCCTGTTCGTCCTCGCTCGCATCCGCCGCATCGGGCCCCTCCGCCCTGGTGCGGAGTCGGCCTCCTCGCCCGTCACGGTCACGCCGCCCGAGGAGACGGAGCTGCCCGAGGTGGCGCGGGTGCTCGGTTCCGCGTTCGCCACTGAAGCGTTCACGGTGACCGCGTTCGGAGGCCCCATCCGCGAGGTCGAGGGCGAATACGAACAGGCGATCGAGCTCCTGCTCCACACCCACGTCGGAGCGGGCCAGCCCGTCTTCGTCGCGTCGACCGACGGAGACGTAGACGGGGTCGCGGTCGTCTCCAGGCCGGGCGTGTCGTCGACGCCCCTCCGACTCGTGTGGCAGTTCGCGCGCCATCTCTCCATTGTGGTCCGACTGCTCCAACGGGTGGACTGGGCTGGGCTCCACCACGTCGCCCGAACGGCACGACCACCTGAGGGACTGCCATCGCCGTACTACCGCCTGGAGGCGATCGGTGT
>SLIW01000122.1 GCA_007135435.1 Natronomonas sp. | reverse complement strand
TCCCGGTTCTGGGCGGAGCCTCCGACGATCGCCCACGCCGCGATCACGCGAGCGACCACGACGAGATTGACCTCGTCGTCACCGGCTTCGCTGCCTTCGGCGAGATATCGGTAACGGACTGAGTTCACGCCTGTCGATTCTCTCCCGCCGGGAATCTGCGTGGTAGTATATCTCCGCTGGCATTCTCTGGAAGGTATGGTTTCAAAGATAACCATCTTCGAGCCGCACTTCGACGGCGCACAGTTCGGCCCGACCTCGATCGTGGGTGACGAACCCAGACCCGAGGCTGCTGCCGACGCAGGCGTCGAGGGCTCTCGAAGACGGTCCAGGATGGTGGCCATGGTCTCCTTCGGTGGGCTCGCCGCTGTCCTGCTCGTCGGTGTGATGGCCCTCCGACGACGACGGAACACCGACTCGATGCCGGGCATGGAGGACGTCGACGTCGGCGAACGATCTCTCGAGGAACCCGCGACGGAGTGACCAGACGATGCGATCTACGCTAAGACGGTCGAGCCGGACCGACGACAGGCCCACGGGATTCGACGAACAGGCCACCGAGAGGGCGGAGCGCTCGGATGCGCCCTCGAAGTCCCGGCTCCGCATGGTCCTCCAGGGGGCAACCGTGTTCGTCGTGATGTTTGTCACGCTGTATACGACGCTCAGATGGCTGCTGTCGCGGGACGAAGCGCACACAGACTAGGTAAACGATTCTGAAATCCGACGTCCAAACCCTCGGGGTCCGGGTCCTGACGAAACCGTTTCGACGGGGGGACGAAACTGATCGGACACATGCGTCTCGAGACAGACGGCACACTCCGACAGGTACTTCTTGCCATCTGTTTGGTTGCCGTCGTGAGTTTCCTCGTCTGAGCTGCTTTCGGTACGCTCGTTTTCGCCCCGGAGGAGTCCGAACCACTACCTGATCCGGTCGGGTTCGTCTCCGAGTCGGCGATCCACGACGATCGAATCGTCCACTCGTTCACTCCGGACAGTGACGAGCTGCTGGCCTACCAAGTATCCTACCAGGTTCTCGAAGATGGCACGACCCTCGAGACCGTCGAGAATCGCACCCTTGACCTCTCCTCAGACGAGCCGCTCGGCATCGAACACCGCAATTCGGACGTAGCGTACGAGGTGACCGTCAGGATATACGACGAGTACGATCGGCTCGTCTACGACGCTCGGATCGGCGTGGGGCCGCCGCGGAACGCGTGAGCAGTCGGTGCCTCGACCAGGGGGGAACCCTGGACGCGTAATTGAGGGGGCACACCGCAACGATCACTGCTCGTGGACGATAACCAGCCTCATCTCCAGACTCGCGAACCTCGTCCCGATACGTTTGCGAGGGAACTCCCTGGGGCCTCGGTCGGATTGCTATCGTTCCTCATCACGCCAAATCATCGACCATCCCCGTTCAGCCATCCGTTCACCCACGAGATCCAACGATCAATCGTCGCGCAATCGTCGTTCGATCGATTCCATCGCCGCCCGCGTCGCCCGCATCTCGGCGACGAGTTCCTCGAGGGTGGCCTCGTCGATCCGGACGCTCCCCCGGCCGGCTGGTTCGGCGCCGTCATCGTCGACCTGTCGCGTCGTCGCCATCGCGTCGAGCTGTGACTGGACGGCGATCGGATCAGCGACGTGATCGAGGGACATCTCGACGCCACTCCCGCCTGCGGTGCTGATCTGGACGGTCCCGAAATCGAAGTACCGGCCGAAGACACTCTGTCTGTACCCGGTGTCCTGGATGTTCTCGTGGCCGATGTCGGTGACCGTCCGGGACAGGACACCAGTCTTCTTGAACACGCTGTCGGTGGTGATCACGTAGGCGGTGTTCTTCAGCTGGAGATACGCCGCTGCGATGACCAGCAACCCTACGCCGAAGAGGGGGATCAACACGATCCCGAGGGCGAACACCCCGGCAAAGCCCAGTAGTTCCGGTTCACCGGTCCAGACGAGCTCCTCGCCGTCTTCGAGGCGCAACCAGTCGTAGGCAGCCGCACTCACGACCTGTCCCCTCCCTGTGCGAGCGCCTGGTCGATGCGGTGGGCGGCCTCGCGTGTCGCACGGAGCTCCGAGAGCAGGTCGTCGACACCCCCGCGAGCGTGGTGCGATTCGACGACATTCGCCACCGTCCGTGCCTCCCGCACCTGGCGATCGATCGCCGATTGCACGCTCGAGGGGTCGTCGACCACGTGGAACGAGAGGGTGGTCCCCTCGCCACCCGCGGTACTGAACGAGACCGTCCCATAGCCCGAGTACGTCCCGAAGATCCCCTGGCTGAGCGTGGTGTCCTGGATGTTGTGGAGGCCGAGCTGTGTGACCGATCGTCCCAGGACACCCCGCTTTGCGTAGACGTACTTCGTCGAGACGACGTAGTCGATGTTCGTCACGAATACGTAAGCGAGCGCGGTGATGGTCACCCAGGCGAGCATCCCGACGAACGCCGCGAGGAGCGTCTGCCACACGACCACCAGCACCCCCGGGACGGCGAGGGCAGGAACGGCGACCCAGAGAACTACGTGGAGGCGAGGACGCCCGGTCCAGACCACCTCCTCGTTCGGATCGAGGGACATCCACTCGAAGGACTCTGCCATGGGCTGGAATCCACATCCCTCGTAGAATACAGTTGTCATCGGGTCTCTCGAACGGACCGAAACCCACCGTGGCTCGCGTACGGGTTGCATCGTATCAGGTCCGAGGAGTTCCGTCCCGGAACCATTCCGCACCGTCCCCATGACCTCGACGCTGTACTCCCGCGGAGCAGTGTGTCGCCCAAGAACAGGGGGACGAACCGGCCACCAGTCCTGCTCGAGATGCAGCTCCATCGACTGGTCGTGCTATCCCTTCACAAAGGGCTATATCTCCCCACGGAGTACGAGTTTCCGAGGATCATGAGCGACATCTCGGTGATCGGCTGCGGGACGATGGGGACCGCGCTCGTCGAAACGCTGGCCGAGCAGAACACCCGCGTGGCTGTCTGGAACCGAACCCGTGAACGCGCCCTCGCACTAGCCGGACCACACGTTACGGTGGTCGATTCGGTCGACGAGGCCATAGACCGGGGTCCGTTGACGATCGTGTGTGTCGCTGGATACGAGGTGACGAGGTCGTTGCTTGCAGAGGCTTCAGTGGACCTCGACGGCAAAACGATCGCGAGTACCTCGTTCGTGACGCACGAACAGGGACGCCAGCTCGACGAACTCGTTCGATCCCACAACGGTCGATACCTGGATCTGGAGATCCTGGGTTATCCCTGCAATGTCGGCATGGAATCCACACCGCTGTATCTGTCCGGGGACCGGGATGCATACGAGGACGGACGATCGCTGCTGACCGAACTCGGTACCGTGAAATACGTCAGTTCCACTCCGGGAGATGCCTTCATCAGTGGACTCGCCGTGTTGCTTCCCTACTTGCCGATGGCTGTCAGCATCGTTCAGGGAGCGACGGTCTGCGAGCGCAACGACATCCCGCTGGAGTGGTACGCTCGAGAGATTCGAACGGTGTACCCTCGGTACATCGAACAGCTGCTCGAGACGATAGAGACCGATCCCGACCCGGCAGATCCAGCGAACGTCGAAGCATCAGTTCGAACGTGGGGGGATGGTGCGAAAGAGTACGCCGACTACCTCGAATCGCTCGATCTCGATGCAGGGATCTATCAGGCACTGCACCGCCTGTTCAGCGCCGGGATCGAAGCAGGTCGCGGTGACCACGATTGGTCGTGTATCGGTGAGATCACGGCGGAGCATCCCACCTCCTGACACAACAGGCGTGTTAGCTTCTCACTCGTACGGCTGCACTATCTGATTCGTCGACTCCACGACAGCCGAGACTATCTGATTCGTCGACTCCACGACAGCCGAGACTATCTGATTCGTCGACTCCACGACAGCCGAGAACGTTAGATCCACAGCACCACACGTGTACGTTCCCACGTCATCCACGTTCATCCTGACCGAGATGCCAGGAGCGGACGCCCGACGCTCGGAAGCGTTTACATTCTTGCGTGAGATACCTCCTCGATGACACGGAATCTCTGGGGTGTACCTCGTCGTCCACCACGATCCGTTCGATGACCCAACATTGCGCTACACCGCTCATCGTATCGATCGAAGGTACACGAAAGCAAACCCAGCGTTCGCGACCGTGAGGACGACGAAGATGACGATCTCCTCGATCCGAAGAGGGTGGCCTTCCAGGTACATCCAGCCGATCATCGCCAGGACCGCGACGCCGATCGAGGTGAGTTTCACGAAGAACACGCC
>SLIW01000513.1 GCA_007135435.1 Natronomonas sp. | reverse complement strand
TCCGCCTCCAGCGGCGAGCTGGCGACGGTCCGGTCGTCGTCCGCGCCGTCCACGCCGTCCGCGCCGTCCGTCGCCGGGTCCGTCTCCCCGTCGTCGTCCGCGATCGGGGAGTCGACGACGGGACAGCCCGCCGTGGCGACGGCGCCGCCGACGGCGAGCGCCAGGTAGCGTCGGCGTCTCACGTGCGCCTCGGTCCGCCTGCCCGTCGCGTGGTCGGTGTGTCGGGACTCGTTCGCATGTCGGGTATCGGACCGATTGCCGGAGCCCGGGTAAAAACCTGCGGTGACGGTCAGGGGTAATCCGGGGCGATCCGGGGCGATCCGGGGCGATCCGGGACGACGCCGGCCGAGCGTGGTCGAAACCGACTTACGGCCGCCGCGCGCATCGCCGGCAATGGACCTCGGCGACGCGCGGATCTGCATCACGGGCGGCGGCGGGTTCGTGGGTTCGCACCTCGCGGACCGGCTCGTCGACGACGCCGATGTGGTCGTCGCCGATCGGTTCGGCAACGGGCGTCGCGAGTGGGTCCCCGACGGCGCCGCGATCGTCGAGGGCGACCTCCGCGACCCCGCGGTGGTCGCCCGCGCGATCGCCCGCGAGACGGACGTCGTCTTCCACTTCGCGGCGGACAAGGCGGTCGACAGCGACGACCCCGACGAGCAGTTCCGGCTGAACACGACGATGACCGCGAACGTCCTCGAGCGGATGCGGGCGGTCGGCTGCGACCGGATCGCCTTCACCTCCTCGTCGACGGTCTACGGCGAGGCCCCGCGGCCGACCCCCGAGGACCACGCGCCGCTGGAGCCCATCAGCAGCTACGGGGCGGCGAAGCTGGCCGAGGAGGCGCTCCTGTCGGTCTACGCCCACAGCCACGGGATCCGCGCCTGGAACTTCCGGTTCGCCAACATCGTCGGCCCCCGGCTCCAGCTCGGCGCCGTGATCCCGGACTTCATCCACAAGCTCCGCCAGGACCCGACCGAGCTCGAGATCCTCGGCGACGGCCGCCAGGAGAAGTCCTACATGCACGTCGAGGAGTGCCTCGACGCGATGCTGTTCGTGATCCGGCACGCCGACGAGCCGCTGAACACCTACAACCTCGGCACGCGGACCACCACCTCGGTCCGGACCATCGCGGACGTGATCGCCGACGAGATGGACCTCGACCCGGCGTACGCCTTCACGGGCGGCGATCGGGGCTGGGTGGGCGACGTCCCGCGGATGCGGCTGTCGATCGAGAAGCTGGCGGCGCTGGGCTGGGAGCCGACGCTGTCCTCGGACGAGTCCGTCCGCCGGGCGACGCGGGAGCTGCTCGAGCAGGGCTTCGACTGAGGGAGACCGGGCAGGCCGGACGGGGGCCGTCCCGACGCGCCCGCCTCCGTCGCCGTCGGTCCCGGATTCGGGCCACCACGATCCACCGAGTGGCATCGTGGCTCCTCAGACCGTGACCGTCTCTCGGGCACTGCCGCTCCTCATACCGTGAACGGTGCGCGGGCGCTGACGTCCGTCTCGCGCACCCGGAGGGTCGCCTCGGCGGTGTACTCGCCGGGCTCGGGGTCCGGCCACGCCTCCTCGAAGACCGCCGACTCGCCGGGCTGGAGGTCCGCGGTGGTCAGGACCTGCGAGAAGGCCAGTCCCTCGCTGAAGCGCCACACCTCCTCGCCGTCGTCGTAGACGACGAAGTCCGCGCGGCAGGCGTCCCGGAACGTGAGCTCCATCGGCGTGTCGCCGGCGTTGACGACCGTCAGGGCGAACCGGACCTCCTCGGCGACGGTCACCTCGAGCGACGCCTCGAGCATACCCGCCCTTCGAAGCCACGGGGTAAAAGCGTATTCGCCGTGGTAGCGAGGGTCACTCCGGTCGTTCCGGGGGCGGGGTCACTCCGGTCGTTCCGGGGGCGAGAGTTCTATACGGGGCGGTCGCCTACGCCCCGGCGAACACGTGCAGGTCGTCGACTACGAGACGGGTGCCGGCACCGACGGGCCAGCGGCGCTTCTGGTCGCCGAAGCCGGGTCCGTCGATCGTGAGGCGCTGGAACCCGGGCGGGAGCTGGCGTACACGCTGGGACGGCGTCGCTGCGCCGGGACGCTCGACGGCGACGAGCACGTCCCGTGCCGGGAGCCGGCCGCCCCGTACTGCGAGGCCCACGACTCCATCTGGATCTGTGCGCGCTGTACGGGGACCTGCCTGAAGCCGGAGATGGACTGCCACCAGGAGCACGCGGTCTACCTCGCGGCGTTCGCGCCGGACGCGTTCAAGGTGGGGGTCACCAAGCGGCGACGGCTGCGGACGCGCCTGCGGGAGCAGGGCGCCGACCGGGCCGCCCACCTGTACACGGTCGCCGACGGCAGGATCGCCCGGGAGATCGAGGCGGAGATCGCCGCCGAGACACCGGTCCCGGACGCCGTCCGCGTCCGGCGGAAGGTCAGCGGGATGGCCCGGACCGTCGACGAGACGGCATGGCGGCGGTTGCTCGACCGGTTCGACGTCCGCGAGACGTTCTCGTTCGACTACGGGTTCGACCTCCCGGCGGCGCCGGTCCGCGAGACGCTGGCGGCCGGGACCGTCGTCGGGACGAAGGGGCGGATCCTCGTCCTCGAGCGCGAGGGCGGCGCGTTCGCGGTCGACATGCGCGACCTGGTCGGCTACGAGCTCATCGAGGGCTCCTCCTCCCGGGAGCTCCAGTCGAGCCTGGGCGCCTTCGGCTGACGACCTCCACCGCCCGCAGGGGATGGGTGGAGGTCGGCCGCCGGCTCCGATCGGCGACACCACGCAGCACGGTCACAGAAAGCATATACCGGGAGCGTTGCGACCCGCGTGTGGACATGCGCCCTGAAGCCCTCCTCGCGGGCGCAGCGGTGGCCGCCCTCCTCGTGACGGGAGCCGTCGCCGCGCTCGCACCCGGGTTCGTCGCCGAGCCCGACCCCGCGGACGAGGCACCGCCCGCCCACCTCGACGTCGCCGAGACGACCCTCGCCGCCGGCGAGGTGACCGGCGAGACCGCCACCCTGGACGTGACCGCGTTCGTCCGACACCGCGGTGGCCCCGCGGAGAACGTGACCGTCGTGGTCCGGGCGACCGACGCCGAAAGCGGCCTCGTCGTCGACACGAACGAACGCGACCTCGAGCCGATCGACGACGAGCGCGAGCGCGAGGTCCCGGTCTCCGTGACGGTCCCGCGCGAGGGCGCCTACGACGTGGAGACCATCCTCTACGTCGACGGGAACCGCGCGGACGCCGCGAGTGCCCGCGTCAGCGGCGTCCAGGCCCTGACGCCCCCGCACGTCGAGACGACCACCGAGTTCCACGACTTCCCCGCGCGGCCGTCGGTGGAGTACGCGATCGACAATGTCGACGACGACCGCGCGACCCTCTCGGTGACGAGCTACCTGACCAACACCGGCGACGACCCCGAGTCCGACCTCCGGCTGGTCGTGACCGCCCGGCAGGCCGACTCGGGGGTCGTCGCCGACCGAGCGGAGACGACCGTCGGGAGCGTCGACGGGGGCCGGACGGCCACCCCGACCGTCTCGGTGTCCGTCCCCGACGGCTACGGCTACTTCCTCGAGGCGGAGCTGTGGCGCGACGGCGTCCTCCTGGCGTCGACGCGCGCCGTCGCGGACCTCGACCCGACGGAGACGATCGCCGCCGACGAGGAGCGCGAGGAGGTCGCGTTCGAGACGGGCGACTTCGAGACGGACCGGGCGGCGCACGACGATCCCGATCGGGCGGAGCCAGCGCCCGACGACGTCGATTCCCAGCCCGGCTTCGGCGTCGCCCTCGCCGTCGTCGCGCTGCTCGGGGCACTGCTCGCCGGCCGGAGGTGGGACCGATGACCGACGAGGCGGTGGGCGAGGAGGGCTCGCCCGACGACGCGGCCACGGACCTCCAGACGGCCGCATCCACCACGGCCAGCGATCCGTTCGGTGCCGACATCGAGGTCGAGATCGTCGTCCGGTACCTCCTGTGGGGCGCCCTGGCCCTGTTCGCGATCCTCGCGGTGGTCGCCGGCGTCGGCCTCTACAGCAGCCTGTCGGCGGCCATCGACGTCTGGGTCGCCGAGCGGTACCGGCCGCTGGCCCGCGCGGCGTTCAACTTCGCGTCCCTCTGTGTCGCCGTGGCGGGCATCGTCGCGACGCTGCGCCGGCTGTGAAGCGACGGTGTCGCCTGGTGGAAGGCCACAACCATACCCTATAGGTCGCCGCGTCGATAACGATGCCGTCCATGCCCCCGAACTCGCGAGCGTCATTTCCGGGCCGCACCCGAGACCTGTGGACTT
>SLIW01000461.1 GCA_007135435.1 Natronomonas sp. | reverse complement strand
GTCCAGGAATCCGTCGACAGTCGGTACAGATCGAAGACGGGTACATCTGAAGACGGGTACATCAGAAGACGGGTACATCTGAAGACGGGTACATCTGAAGACGGGTACATCTGTTGACGGGTACGTCTGAGATGACTGCCTGGACGAAGGCCACCAGCCTCCGAGACGGTCACTACAGGATCTGGTCGGCGATGATGTTCTTCTGGATCTCGGAGGTGCCGTCGTAGATCTTGGTGACGCGGGCGTCGCGGTAGAACCGTTCGACGTGGTGGTCGGCGACGTACCCCGCGCCGCCGTGGACCTGGATCGCCTCGTCGGTGACGTCGACGGCCATCTCCGAGGCGAACAGCTTCGCCATCGCACACAGGCGCGTCGCGAGAGCGTCGTCGCCGGACTCGAGGGCGGCGCCGGCGCGGTAGGCCAGCGAGCGGGCGGCCTCCACGTTCGTCGCCATCTCGGCGAGCTTGTGCTCGATCGCCTGGAACTCCCGGATCTTCCGGTCGAACTGCTCGCGCTCGTTCGCGTAGTCGATCGCCTCCTCGAGGGCCGCCTGGGCGACGCCGGTGGCCTGGCCGGCGACGTCCGCGCGAGCCGGCGCGAAGAACTGCATGAGCTGGTAGAAGCCCTCGTCGACCTCGCCGACGACGTTCTCGTCGGGCACACGTAGCCCGTCGAGGACGATCTCGGCGGTGTCCTGGGCGGTGATGCCGAGCTTGTTCCGAATCGGCGTCGCCTCGTACCCGTCGACGTCCGTCTCGGTGAGGAACGCCGTGATCCCCCGATGGCCCCGTTCCGGGGAGGTCTTGGCCATGATGATGGCGACGTCGGCGACCGATCCGTTGGTGATCCACATCTTCTGGCCGTCGATGACCCATCCGTCGCCGTCCCGTTCGGCCCGCGTCTCCATCCCCGCGACGTTCGACCCGTGGGCCGGCTCGGAGATGCCGGTCGCGATGGGCGTCTCGCCCGACGTGATCCGGGGGAGCCACTCCTCGCACATCCACTCGTCGCCGAACTCGACGAGCATCCCGGTCCCGAAGTCGGCGGCGGCGATGGACCCGCCGACGCCAGGGTCGGCCCGCCACAGCTCCTCCGTGATCAGGATCGCCGAGATGGCGTCCATCCCCGCCCCACCGTAGGACTCGGGGACGTGCGGGGCCACGAGGTCGAGTTCGGCCGCCTCGGCGAGGAGCTCGGCGGGGTAGCGGTGTTCCTCCTCGTACTCCCGGGCGACCGGCCGGATCTCCTCGTCGCCGAAGGCGCGGACGGCCTCCCGGACGGCCTCCTGTTCGGCCGTGAGCTGGAACGTCATACGTGCCCTTGTGGGTAGCGGACCAAGTAGGTACGCGTGGCACCGCACTGACGCACGGTGGACCGGTCTCGCCGTACCGACGAGCGACGTCGCTGCGATCCCCCCTGGATACGATCCGTGGGTGGAGGGCGACGAGCAGGACGTGTTACTGGACGTTCTCCGCGAGTGACTCTCACAATCGGGACACCGATCAGTGCGGAGGGCGAGTCCGATCCGTTCCACTTTCCCATATACGCGGTGGCATCAGACGGGACGTCACGAGATCGGTAGCCGCCATAGACAGCTATTTTTCGCTGGCCGACGCGGTCCCGGTATGTTCGTCCTGGTGAACCTGAAGGCGTACCCCTGCGACCCGGTCGCGGTCGCGGGTGCCGCCGCCGACGTCGCCGATGAGTCGGGCGTCAGGGTCGCGGTCGCGCCGCAGGCCGCCCACCTCGAGCGGGTCGCGGCCACCGGCGTCGAGACGTGGGCCCAGCACGTCTCGCCGGTCGACCACGGCTCGCACACCGGGTCCACGCTGGCGGAGGCGACCGCCGACGCCGGCGCCGTCGGGACGCTCCTGAACCACTCGGAGAACCGACTCCGGCTCGCCGACGTCGACGGGAGCCTCCGCGCCGCCGAACGCGCGGGCCTGGAGACCGTCGTCTGTGCGAACAACCCGCGGCAGGTGGCGGCGGCGGCCGCGCTGGAACCCGACGCGGTCGCCGTCGAGCCGCCGGCCCTCATCGGCACCGGCACGCCGGTCTCGCGGGCGGACCCGGAGGTCGTCACCGACTCTGTCGAGGCCGCGGCGGCGGTCGGCGACGTGCCCGTCCTCTGCGGCGCCGGCATCTCGACGGGGGAGGACGTCGCCGCCGCCTCCGATCTCGGCGCGGAGGGGGTCCTCCTCGCCTCCGGCGTCGCGAAGGCCGACGATCCACGCGCGGCGCTCGAGGCGCTCGTCGAGCCGCTCCGGTGACGACGGAGTCGCTCCGGTGACGACGAGCCGTTCACCGCACGACCGAACCGCTTCACCGACCGTCGAACCGAACAACCGATCGCGGAACCGCGTAGACGAGGATCAGGCCGCTTCGCTAGTCGGTGGCCTGCGCACCGGCGGACCGCCCGGGGCCACTGTCGGCCGAGGGACCGGGGCGCGCAGTCGTCGACCGGTCGGTCCCGTCGGCGTCGGATGGGTCGGGTCCCTCGTGCGGCGGACTTGACCGGAGGGAGACCTCGCCCTCCTCTAGCGAGTCCCAGCCGTCGGCCGTGACGGTCCCCGTCCAGGCGCAGTCCGTACAGACGAACAGCCCCTGGCCGTTGAGCAGTGCCGCGTCACAGTCGGGACAGCGTCGCGGGTCGGCCGCCGGACGTTCCGGCCCCTGGAGGGGCCGGGGGAGTTGGCCCTCCTGCAACCGTTCGAGTGCCCGCTCGACGGTGTAGGTCTCCTCGCCGTCCGAGTGCGGATAGACGCCGACGAGGCGCTCGTCGCGGTAGACCGCCAGACAGAGGACGGGCGTGACGAGGACGTCGACGCCGTCCTCCTCGACGATGGACGAGCGCGTTCGGACCTCGAACGGCGGCTCGACGGTCACCCCGCGCCGATCCGCCCACTCGCGGAACCGCCCGAAGTCGTCGACGACCTCGCGGTCCTGGCCGGCGTCGTCGAGGCGGACGCTGTCCGGCCAGCTCCTGACCACCACGGCGTCGACGAGGTCGGTCCCCTCGCAGGCCCGCGCCTCGGCGATGCGTTCCTCGATCGGTTCGAGAACCAGTGGGGTTCGCGCGTGACACACCAGCGTGGTTTCGGGTTCGACTGCCTGGTCGTACATGACGGGACCCTCCAGTTCGACCGTCAAGGGCGACGGTCGTGCTCGTGGGTGGTTACTGCTGCATCCGAGAAAAAAATTGCGACCACGGGAAGATTCGCGCCCGCTACCGACCGCGAGGGACCTCGGACCTCACGGATCGCCGGCCGGACCAGGAGCCGCCGTCAGTGCTCGGGCCAGGGGACGGCTCGCCAGGTCGTCGACCGACGACCGACGTCTCGCTCCTGGGGGTGTGCTCGCTGGCCACCACCGTGACGACCGGTCGCCGACACCGATGAATCGCTGGCCTCGGAGTCCCCGTGTCGGCCCACGCCGTCGACGTCGGAGTCGACCTCACGGTCGGCAGACGGTGGCTGGACGCCCTCGACGAAGGTCGCCTCGACCGCGTCGACGACCCGGTCGCGCTCGCCGTTCGAGAGCCGCGCATCGGGGTCGAGCGGATCGGCCGCCAGTTCGTCGGCGAGCGAGGCGAGCGCGTAGTCGTGGTGGCCGCGGCCGACGTGCGCGACCAGCCCGCGCTCCCGGAGTCGCCGGTTGACGGCGTAGGCCTCGACTCGATCGCCGGAGCCACCGACGGAGGCGTGGGCGTCCGGCGGCCGGACGGGGCCGTGGTCGCGGTAGTGGCGGAGCATGGCGACGGCCACCTCGTCCAGCGCCTCGATCCGCTCGCGCAGCCGGGCGACGACCCCGTCGAGCGACGGCCGTAGGGCCGATCCGCCCGTTGTGGTGGAGATGCCAGCGACACCGGCGTCGCGATCGCCACCGGGACGGGTACCGGTACCGGATTCCGCCGCGACGTCCCCGCCGGGTGCGGAGACGGCGTCCGCCCGTGCACCACCGGCCCGGTCTGATCTCCGCCTGGATCGGCCCCGGTTCGCCGACCGGTCGTCCGGATCCGACCACCCGGCGGACGATCGACGGTTCGTGTCCTCACGATCCTCGGAGCGGGCCAGTCGTCGTTCGAGGCGCCGGATACGATCGTTCCGTCGCTCGAGCCTCCGTTCGAGGCGGGCCACCCGTTCGGCGAGCGTCCCCTGGCGGTCATCGGTCGTCCGATGGTCGCCCTTCTGCTCGCCCGACGGGTGACCGGACGGACGGGCTGAGTTGTCGCCCGTCTGGTGGGACGGGGAGTCACCCGACGGGGAGTCGCCCGACGGGGAG
>SLIW01000415.1 GCA_007135435.1 Natronomonas sp. | reverse complement strand
TTCCTCCGGTGGGGTGGGGCCGACGAGGAAGAGATCCAGCGGGCCCAGGAGGAGTACCTGGCGTCGCACGGCCTCGACCGACCGTACTGGGAGCAGTACGTCGACTGGATGGGGAGCATGCTCACCCTGGAGTGGGGAGCCTCGTTACGGACCGGGGAGGCGGTGTTCCCGCTCGTGATGGACGCCACCGCTCGCACCGCGATGTACGTGCTCCCGGCGATCGTCCTCGGCCTCTTGGTCGGCGTCCTCGTCGGCCTCTACGCGGCGATGTACCCGGACAGCCGCCTCGCGAACGCCGGTCTCGGGACCGGGTACCTCCTGTTCGCGCTCCCGAACTTCTGGCTCGGCGGCATCCTCCTCTCGTACACAGAGGGCGAGGTGATCGCGTACTCGCCGCTCCTCTTCGAGCACGCGCTGCCGATCCTCCTGACCGCGACGACGCTCCTCGGCGGGTACGTGAGCTACTCGCGGGCCCACGCCGCCGAGTACGTCTCGGCCGACTTCGTCACGCTCGTGAAGGCGAAGGGCGCCGGCCCATTGCGGACCGCGAGCCACGTCGTCCGCAACGCGGCGATCCCCCTGTTCTCGATGCTGTTCACCGAGGCGCTCGCGCTGCTCCTGCTCGCCGTGTTCGTGATCGAGTTCCTCTTCGGGATCGACGGGCTCGGGATGGTGCTCTTCGTCGCGATCCAGGAGCGGGACCTCCCCGTCCTGCTCGGAGGCATGATGGTCGTCATCGGGGTGGGCGTCCTCGGCAACATCGTCCAGGACCTCTCCTACGGGATGCTCGACCCCCGGGTCGACACGGGTACCCGCTGAGCCGTCTCCGTCGGTCGGTGCGAGCGGCCCGGACACTCGCGCACCTGGTCGATCGGATTCCGACAGAGATCGTCCGGTACGGTCCCCTGCAGTGTACCTGGACCGGCCGGAGGATTGGAACGGAACGGTGGACCCAACTGAACAGTGGACCCAACTGGACGGTGAACCCAACTGGACGGTGAACCCAACTGAACGGTGGACCCAACTATATTACCGCCCGACCCCACCACCGACCATGAGCGTCAGTCGTGAGAGACTGATCGAGTTGCGCCGCGAGCTCCACCGCCACCCCGAGCCCGCCTGGCGGGAGTTCTGGACGACCGCGCGGATCGTCGAGGAGCTGGAGCGGATCGGCGTCGACGAGCTGTACGTCGGCCGCGACGCCCTGGCCGATGAGCGTCTAGGCGTCCCCGACGACGACGAGATGGACGAGTGGCTCGAACGCGCCCGGGCGGCGGGTGCCGATCCCGACATCCTCGAGCGGATGGAGGGCGGCTGGACGGGCGCCGTCGCCGTCCTCGAGCGGGGCGAGGGGCCGACTGTCGGCCTGCGGGTCGACATCGACGCGCTGCCGCGCGCGGAGTCGGCCGACGACGAGCACCTCCCGGCCAGGGAGGGCTTCCGCTCGGAGACGGGCGCGATGCACGCCTGTGGCCACGACGCCCACGCCACGATCGGGCTGGGCGTCCTCGAGGCGGTGACGGACGGCGACTTCTCGGGGACGCTGAAGGTGTTCTTCCAGCCCGCCGAGGAGGTCATCGGGGGCGGTGGCCCGATGGCCCAGTCGGGCCACCTCGACGACGTCGAGTACCTCCTCGCGGTCCACGTCGGCCTCGACTACCCCACCGGCGAGGTCGTCGCGGGCATCGGCGGGTTCCTCGCCGTGACCCAGTTCTACGCGACGTTCACCGGCCACCCGGGCCACGCTGGCGCCCGCCCGGAGGAGGGCCGGAACGCCGTCCAGGCGATGGCCGAGGCGGTCCAGAACATCTACGCCGTCCCGCGGCACGGCGACGGCGCCTCGCGCGTCAACGCCGGCCGCGTCGGCGGGGGGACCGCCACCAACATCATCCCCGAGGAGGCGTTCGTCCACGGGGAGGCGCGGGGCGAGACGACCGAGATCCGGGACTTCACCTTCGATCGGGTCCGGAAAGCGCTGGAAGGGGCGGCCCACACCCACGACTGCGAGGTCGACGTCGAGATCGAGGGGAACGCCCCGTCCGCCGAGAGCGACGAGGAGCTCGTGGACGTCGTCCAGGACGCCGCGCAGACCCATCCGGACGTCACCCGGGCGACCCGCCGCGGCGAGCTCGGTGGCAGCGAGGACGCCACGTTCCTCATGCAGCGCGTCCAGGACGCCGGGGGGCTGGCCACCTACGTCGGGATCGGCACCGACCACCCCGGCGGCCACCACACCGCCACCTTCGACGTGGACGAGGACTCCCTCGAGATCGGCGTCGACGTCCTGAGCGAGGCGATCGAGGCGATCGGTCGCGATCGGCCGTAGCGCTTCCGGCGCGGTGAGTCCCTAGAGGAGGTACCGCTCCTCGTTCTCGCTCATGTCGACGAACGAGTCGGCCGCCTCGACGAGCTCCTCGGCGGTCGACGACCCGAAGCCGAACACCTCCGTCCGGACGCCCTCGTGGCGGAGGTGGGTGCAGAGCCCCGCGAAGTCGCCGTCGCCGCTGCAGAGGACGAACGCGTCGATACGGGGGGCGAGCGTCACGGCGTCCAGGCACATCCCGAGGTCCCAGTTCGCCTTCTTCGAGCCGTCGGCGAAGGTCTTGATCTCCTTGATCTTCGTCTCGAAGCCGATGTCGCGGAGGGCGTCGAAGAAGTCCTCCTCGTCGGGCGAGTCCGCCCGGATGACGTAGGCGATCGCCCGGACGAGCTCGCGGTCGGCGACCGCCGTCTCGAGCAGGGCCGTGTAGTCGATGTTCCGCGAGTAGAGGCTGTGTGCCGTGTGGTAGAGGTTCTGCGAGTCGGCGACCACGGCCACCCGCTGGCTCTCGTGGATTGGAGGCATACCGGGTGTGGTCCGTCCTGGAGTATAGGCCTTGGTATCGATCGCGGGCGGCTACGGGGCGAGCGGCTACGGGGCGAGCGGCTACGGGGCGAGTGGCTCTCAGGGTGTGCGGCTCTTAAGATGTGCAGCGTTAAGGGAGGCGAGTCCGCCGCGGGGCGGCCCTCCGGAAGCCCCGGGCCGGTTCACTGGAAGCCGCGGATCGGCTGCGCCTCGGTGCTCTCGTCGTGGTCCGCGTTCTGGAGGCGGCGGATCAGCTGCTCGCGTGCCTCCTGGATCTCGTCGGCGTGCTTGAGGAGCTCCGCCGTGTCGATGCTGACGTCGGCGATCGGCTCGACGCCGTGTTCGAGGATGGTCCGCGCGGCCTCGGGGTCGGGGAACTGCGGGTCGGTCTGGACGATGAGGCCGACGGCGTCCATGCCGACCTCCGAGGCCTGGGCCAGCAGCGCGCCCGTCGGCCCCGTCACCATCCCGCCCTGCCGCGGCGGGACGATCCCGGCCTCCTCGATGACCGCCTCGGCGTCCCCGGTGGCGATGCCGTAGATCTCGGGCTTGTCGCCCTTCTCCTCGGCGAGTCCGCTCAGGTAGACCGGGAAGACGTCGTTGGAGGTCATCCAGTTGGTCAGGCAGCTGGCGAACTCCGGGGCGTCCGACGTCGAGACGGGGACGTCGCTCTGGAGGACGAGCAGGTCGGTCCCCTCGTCGGCGAAGAGCCGCACCGGCGGCCGGACGTCCGACTGCTCGCCGCGGTAGACCGCGACGCGGGGCAGCCCCTCGCAGTGGATCGCGCCGTAGTAGCGCATGTCGAACTCCTCGACGAGGTGGTCGGCGGCGATCTTCCCGACCAGCCCGGCCCCGGGGAGTCCCTCGACCAGCACCGGCGACTCGAGGACGACGTCGTTGGCCGTGATCTGGACGTGTGCCATACGCTAGCTGACTCGCGGCGACGCCTTAACTCTGCGGCGGCCGTGCGGGGGACGTGCGGGGGACGACCGTTCGAGAGCGGCTGCACGATGTGCGACCGTGCGGGGAGGATCGTGCGAGAGCGACCGTGCGGGGAGGATCATGCGAGAGCGACCGGATGGGGCCGACTCGCGGGCCGCGGGATCGGCGGGCGCCGGCCTTTTGGCACTCGCCGCCCGACGGAGGACCGAGACGGTGCTCACGAAGGACCTGCTCCGCGTCTCGCGGGCCGGCGGCGGCTACCAGCCCCGGTTCGCCGAGCCGGGCGACGAGGCGCTCGCCGCGCGGGTCCTCGAGTGCTACGCCTCGCACGTGGGTGAGCAGCGCGCGACCCTCGAGGAGGCACTCCACGAGCTCGAGCGGGACGCGGACGACTTCAAGCTCGTGCGGGGGTTCGCGAAGCTCCTCGACCGCGAGGCGACCTTCGAGACGCGAGCGGCGGTCGAGCCCGCGGTCGCGAGACGGGCGGCGTTCGGGGCG
>SLIW01000108.1 GCA_007135435.1 Natronomonas sp. | reverse complement strand
GACGACGTGATCAGGATCGGGCACCTGGCGCCACTCGCACTCGATATGGGTCTCGGGTCGGAGCGGTCTGCCGAGATGGCCGTCGACGAGATCAACGACGACGGCGGCATCATGGACATGGAGGTCGAGCTGATCAGCGAGGACGACGAAGGGGCGCCTGGGACGGCCCAGACCGAGGCGGAGCGGCTGATCGAACGCGAGGAGATCGACTTCCTCGTCGGGACGTTCACCAGCGAGTCGACCCAGGGGATCATGGACCTGGTCGGGGACGCGAACGTCCCGTTCTACATCAGTGGGTCCGCAGACCCCCGGACCTTCACCGAGCACCACGGTCAGGACTACGAGCGATACAGCAACATCTTCCGGCCGGCCCCGATCAACTCCGACTACCAGGGGGAGCTCCTCGCCGAGTACTGCGAGTTCCTCGCAGACGAGTACGGCTGGTCGCAGGTCGCACACATCCCCGAGGAGGCCGCCTGGACGGGGACGTTCAGCGAGAACGTCCCCGGACTCCTGGAGGAACGTGGGCTGGACGTGGTGATGGACATCAGGCTCTCCCGCGACACCGACGACTTCGTGCCGGTGCTCAACCAGGCCGAGGACGAGGGTGCCGAGATCCTCCTGAAGATGTTCGCGCACATCCCGGGTCCCGGGATGCTCGCCGCCTGGCGAGAGAACGAGTACCCGTTCGTCCAGGAGGGGATCAACGTCGCCTCGATGTCCCCACAGTTCTGGGACGACACCGGCGGCGGCTGTGAGTTCGAGACCACCGCCGAGAACGGTGGCGGGGGGCGTGCCGACATCACCGACACGACCATCTCGTTCGGCGAGAACTACAACGACCGATTCGCCGACGACGGCCGGCCGACGATGCCCATGTACATGGGGTACGGCACCTACGACGCCGTCCACCTCTACAAGGACGTCGTCGAGCGGGCGGGCACCTGGGACTACGAGAACGACATCGACGAGATCGTCGACGCCACCCTGGGGAGCGAGTACGTGGGTGCGTCAGGGACCATCACGTTCCACGACGAGGACGGTCCGTACCCCCACGACGTACAGATGGGGATGGACCTGCTCCACTTCCCGATCACGCAGTGGCAGGACGGCCAGAAGGAGTGTGTCTGGCCCACTGAGTGGGCCTCCGCCGACCACCAAGTGGCGCCGTGGATCTGAGAACCCACCGACAACCCCCAGATGACCTACCGTCGTTCACCCCTGGAACCAGGGGACAGCCACCGCGCGCGCGTGTCTGTGCCCCGTCGTACTGTATCGGCCGTCAGCACCACGCTTGCTGGCGAGAAACGTAGGAGGCACACGACACGGGGCTTCGGTTCGAGCCACACAGCACAGGGCTTCGATTTCTGGTCGAACAGCCCACCGGAGTGTCGCGTGGCAGGAGGCCTCACCTCGCGATCGCCCCCATCCCTCATCACCTCGGGTGAACGACCGTGGTGATGAGCACGATCGCGACCATCCTGGTCACCGGCGCGATGATCAGCGCGCTCTACGCGCTGATCGCGATCGGCTTCACGATGATCTTCGGCGTCGGCGGGGTGTTGAACCTGGCCCACGGGGCCCTCTTCATGGTCGGTGCGTACGCCTTCCTCGTGACGACCGGCGCGCTCGGCGGAATGGCCGTCGGTCCCTGGGTCGCCCTGATCGTCGGGGTCGTCGCGGCGGCCATGGCGTCGTACCTGCTCTACCTGGGTGTCGTCCGCCACATCGAACACGACGTCATCACCACGTTCCTGGTGACGCTGCTGGCGGCCCTCGTGCTCCAGGAGCTCATCGTGCTCGGATTCTCCTCGAGCCCACGCAGCCTGACCTCGATCGTTGGGGGTAGCTTCAACCTCGGCCAGATCGGCATCCCGACCCGGGTCCGCTACATGGAGGTCCTCGGGTTCGTCGTCTCCTGGGTCGCCATCGGTATGCTCTGGTACTACGTGACGCGCACCGACTCGGGGCGGTCGATCCTCGCGACCTCGATGAGCGAGAAGGGCGCGAAGCTGACCGGCGTGGACCTCCCGCGGGTGCGCGCCGAGACGTGGCTGATCGCCGGTGCGCTCGCCGGCCTCGCCGGGATCTTCCTCGGCAACCTCCAGCAGACGAGCCCCTTCATGTGGCTCGATCCGCTGGCCCTCGCGTTCATCATCGTCGTGATCGGCGGCATCGGGTCGATCAAGGGCTCGCTCATCGCCGCCTATATCATCGGCTACCTCGAGACGCTGACCGTCATCGCCATCGGCTTCCAGTTCCGGGGCATCTTCTCGCTGCTCCTGGTGCTGATCGTCATCATCGCCCGTCCGGAGGGCATCTTCGGGAGGGAGTTCCTTGAGTAGCGATCGCCGCGGGACGGGCGGTGGTGTCCCCCAGCCAGACGGGGGAACGGCCGACGGGGACCCGCGAACCGACGGCGGAACCGCCGACGGCCGGCTCCTCCGGACGGTCGAACGCCACTTCGGTCCGGCCACGGAGATCCAGCTGGCGATGCTGGGCGTGGTGGGTCTGGCGATGCTGACCGCGCCGTTCTGGGGTCGGCCCTACCTGTTCGTCCTGACCCTGGGGTGCATCTGGGCGATCCTCGCGATGGGGTGGGATATCATCAGCGGCCACACGGGGTACATCAGCTTCGGCCACTCCGCGCTCTCGGGGGCGGGCGCCTACGCGGTTGCGCTCACGCTGAACCACGTCAACCCCGATCTCCCGCTCGTCTTTACACTGGTGGTGTCCGTCGTGGTGGCGTGGGCGGTCGGGATGGCGTTCGCCCTGCCGTCGTTGCGGCTCCGCGGGCCGTACTTCTCGCTCATGACCCTGCTGGCGGTCCTGATCCTCTACCGGCTGGCGTACCCCTACGCCGGGATCACCGGCGGCGAACTCGGACTCAGCGTCCCGCCCCTGATAGCCGATCGGATGCTCCGCTACTACCTCTCGTTCGGGACGATGGTCGCCATCGCCGTCGGACTCCTGTACGTGAGCCGCTCGAACGTCGGGATGATCCTGGTAGCCATCCGCGACAACGAGGAGGCCGTGGAGGCGGCCGGCCTCGACACCACCAAGTTCAAGCTGTGGGCGTTCACCCTCAGCGCCATCCCGATGGGGATCGGCGGCGCCTACCTGGGCCACTTCTTCGGGAACGTCGACCCCGAGACCCTCCTGCTCATCGACCGCAGCATCGAGATGATCGTCATGTCGGCGATCGGTGGGATGGGCTCGATCCTCGGCCCCATCTTCGGTGCGCTGCTGTTCGTCTTCCTGCGCGACGAGTTCCTGCTGCACACGATCGACCTCAGCTCGACCCAGCGGTGGGTGGTCTTCTGGGCGCTCGCCGCCGTGCTCCTGCTGTACGCCCGCGAGGGCATCTTCCGCCGCCACTGGCACTGGCTCGGCCAGTTCGAGACCGGGCGCGAACTCGCGCGCGGCATCGCCGACTGGTTCCGGGACGTGCCGGCCCGGGTCCGGACCTGGGCCCACCCCGAGACGTGGCGGGCCAGCGTGGCTGGGCTCCGCGAGGAGGTCAGCCGGATGTACGGTCGTGGCGGGGGCGGCCAACAGCGCCGGGGACGGCGCGAGCGGGCCAGCGATCGGGACAGGACGTCCGAGGAACGCGGCGAGGGCGACGGGGGTGACCGGCGGTGAGCCTCCTCGAGGTCGACGGGCTGACCAAGCGGTTCGGCGGCCTCGTCGCCGTCGACGACCTGTCGTTCGGCGTCGACGAGGGCGAGATCCTCGGGCTCATCGGCCCCAACGGTTCCGGCAAGACGACGGTGTTCAACTGCGTGATGAGCGTCTACGACCCGACCAGCGGCCAGATCCGCTTCGACGGGGAGGACATCACCTACCGGGACACCCACGACATCGTCAACGGCGGGCTCGGCCGGGTCTCCCAGCACTCGAACCCGGTCCACGAGTTCACCGTCGGGCGGAACATCAAGCTGTTCACGCTGCCGAACAGCATCACTGCCTTCGAGGGTGGTGCCAGCGACGAGGAGATCTACGAACTCGCCGCCCGCGTCGGGCTCGAAGAGCAGATCGACCTCCTGCCGGACTCGCTGCCCCACGCGGCGGTCCGTCGGCTCGAGATCGCCAAGGCGCTGGCGACCGGGCCGAAGCTCCTCCTGCTCGACGAGCCCTTCGCCGGGATGAACCAGGCGGAGATCCGCGAGGTCTCCGCGCTGATCCGGCAGCTCCGCGAGGAGGGGGTGACGCTCGTCGTCGTGGACCACAACATGAAGGGGCTGATGACGCTCGTCGACCGGGTGGTCGTGCTCACGAACGGGCAG
>SLIW01000424.1 GCA_007135435.1 Natronomonas sp. | reverse complement strand
TTCGGCGTCGTCGGCGCGCTCGGCCAGCTCGTCGAGCGCGAGGGGATCGACGACGACCTGCTCGTCGTCGCCGGCGACAACCTCATCGGCTTCGACCTCTCGGCGTTCGTGGACTTCTTCCAGGCGAAGAGACGGGCCGTGCTGGCCGCCTACGACGTCGGCGACCGCGAGCGGGCGAAGGCCTACGGCCTGGTCGAACTGGACGACGACCGGGTCGTCGACTTCCAGGAGAAGCCGGAGGAACCCAACAGCACGCTCGTCTCGATCGCCTGCTACGCCTTCCCCGCGGACTCCATCCGCTTCGACGAGTACCTCGCGGGCGACAACAACCCCGACGAGCCCGGCTGGTTCGTCGAGTGGCTCCAGCGCCGCGAGCCCGTCCACGCGTTCGTCTTCGAGGAGCCGTGGTTCGACATCGGGACCCCCGAGTCGTACCTCGAGGCCATCGAGTGGGCCCTGGACGGGGACAGCGTCATCGCCGAATCCGCGGACGTCGAGCGGTCCACCATCGGCGAGAACGTCCACGTCATGGGGGGCGCCGAGATCGTCGACTCGACCCTCGACCGCTCGGTGGTCTTCCAGGACGCCGCCGTCGAGGACTGCGAGATCCACGACACCATCATCGACGAGGGCACCCGCATCGAGAACGTGGACCTGGCGGGTGCGTTGCTCGGGGCACACACGCAACTGACGAACGACGGGGGACGCTGAACTCCGACGGGTGACCGACACCGCATCCGACCAGAATAGTTGGCATCGCATCCCGCCGGTGACCACCATCGCGTCCCGCCGGTGACCATCACCCCACCAGCCGGTGACTACCACCCCACCCGCTGGTTGTCGCCGGTCACTGCGAGACGATGACAGCAGCGTTTTGTCCCAGCCACTCACACCACGACCATGGAGGGCCCCGAGCGGACGACACGACAACGGATCGCGGACCTCCTGCGGAGGGAGCCGGCAGCGGCTGGCGAGCTCGCCCGCGAGTTCGAGATCACCACCGGGGCGGCCCTCTCGCACCTCGACCACGTGGCCAGGTCGCTGGAGGGGACGGACGAGCGACTGCTCGTCGCACCCCCGGAGTGCGGCGACTGCGGCTTCGACGGCTTCGACGACCTGCTCAACCGCCCCTCGCGCTGTCCGGCCTGCAAGAGCGAGGACGTGAGCGAGCCCGTCTTCACCATCGAGTGAGCCCGGGCGATCCTGGTACCGGGAGCCCTCGCACGCCTCGCCGGCACAACGCTTAGTTCGGCGCCGGTGATTGTACGCCCATGAGCATCACGTTCGAGCCGGCGGCCAGCGTTGCGGAGGGCGTCCGCGACGGGGAGTACGACCCACTCGAGGTCGTCGAGTCGGTCCTCGAGCGGATCGACGAGCGCGGCGACGTCACGAACGCGTACGTCACCGTCCTCCACGAGGACGCCAGACGACGCGCCGAGGAGGTCCGCGAGCGCGTCGAGGCGGGCGACGAACTCCCGCTCGCGGGCGTCCCGGTCGGCGTGAAGGACCTCTCGCACACGAAGGCGGGCGTCCGATACACGATGGGGATGAAGCCCCTCGCCGATAACGTCGCGGAGGAGACGAGCACGGTCGTCGAGCGGCTCGAGGCCGCCGGCGCGATCGTCGTCGGGACGACGAACACCCCGGAGCTCGGCCACCGGGTCCGGACGAACAACAAGCTCGTGGGTCCGACCTCGACGCCGTTCGATCCGGAACGGAACGCCGGTGGCTCCTCGGGCGGGTCGGCCGCCGCGCTGGCGGACGGGCTCTGTACCGTCGCCACCGGCTCGGACGTCGGCGGGTCGCTCCGCATCCCCGCCGCCTGCTGCGGCGTCGTCTCGGTGAAGCCGACCTACGGGCTCGTCCCCCGGACCAACCGGGTCAACGGCTACCGTGGTCACACGCCCGTCGGCGTCCTCGGACCGATGGCCCGCGACGTCGAGAGCCTCGCCATCGCGCTGGACGTGACCGTCGGCGTCGATCACCGCGACCCGTTCAGCGTCCCCGCACCGGACGACTACCGAGCGGCGGTCGCCGGCGCCCCCGACCCCTCGACGTTGCGGCTCGCCTACTCGCCGACGCTCTCGTTCCTCGCGGTCGAGCCCGAGGTCCGGGAAGCCGTCGAGGCTACCCTCTCGGCACTCCGCGACGCCGGCGCCACGGTCGAGGAGGTCCCCCTCGAGACGCCGCCGAAGGGCGACCTCACGTACGCCTACACCGTCGCCGTGACGACGTACTTCGCCACGGCCGTCGCGGAGATCGACGCCGCGCTCGGTGGTGATCTCATGGAGGACCACGGCGAGGACCTGCCGACGAGCCTCCACAGCATCGTCTCGATGGGCGAGAGCCACGACGTCTCCGAGTACGCCCGTGTGGACCTCCCGAGGACCCGACTGTACCACGCCGTCCGCGAGGCGCTCGAGGGGTACGACGCCCTCGTCTGTCCGACGGTGGCGACGCCGCCGCTGACCCACGACGAGTCGCTCCCCACCACCATCGACGGCGAATCGGCGAGCGGCCTGCCGACGGACTGGTCGCTCGCATGGCCGTTCAACATGACCGGTCACCCCGTCGTCAACGTGCCCGCCGAACCGGTCGGCGGCCTCCCGATCGGGATGCAGCTCGTCGGCGAGCCCTTCTCGGAGGCCCGACTGCTCGGCGTCGCGAGGGTGGTCGAAGAAACGTGCCCCTGGGACTACCCCGGAGACGTGAGCTGACGTCGGGTCTCGAGCGGTGGACAGTCGATCGACCCGGCGGGAACAGGGGTCAGTCGTCTGCCGCCGCGGCGTCCCCGTCTCCGCCGTCGACGTCGGCGTCGACCTCGGCGGCGAGGTCGCCCTCGATGCTCGGCGGGTACTTCCCCCGGTCGAGCACCAGGTCCGACTGGGGCCGGGCCATGCAGGTCAGCGCGTACGCCTCGCGTTCGGCCTCGGTCAGACCGCGGGCGGCCGGCTGGGTCACCGTTCCCTCGAGGATCTTCGCCGAGCACGCCAGGCACATCCCGACCCGACAGGAGTACTCCTGGGCGATCCCCTCCTCGATGCACCGGCTCAGGATGGTCTCCGTGTCGGAGACCGTGAGGCGCTCGCCCGTGCCCACGAACTCGACGGTGTAGTCGGCCATACCCGACGCGTACGCCGAAGCGCGACAAAACTCTTTATACGGCAGCCTCCGCGTCCGGATCGACAGGCCGGAGGCGGATCTCCTCGCGCCAGCAGGGTCCGGGACGTCACCACGCCGTCAGATCGGGGGCGGCGGGCGAGGAGCCGCCCGTTGCGCACCGCCGCAGCCGATCCCTCGACGGATACGGAAATCCAACGCCTGCGGATCAACGCTAGCCGAGGAACCGTTCGGCGGCGTCGCGGAAGAGTGCCTCCACCGTTTGGGGAGCGAGGTCTCGCCGGACCAGTCCCTCGTACTCGCACGCGTACGGGTGTGCCATGTTCGGGTAGTCCGAGCCGTACAACACGCGTCCAGCGAGGTCCTCGAAGACGGCGTCGTCGACGGTTGCGGGGTCGAAGTCGACGTAGTCGTCGACGACCGTCGCCATCGCGAAGCTGGTGTCGAGGAAGACGTTCTCGTCGGACCGGGCCGTCTCGACGAACGCCTCGTGCTCGAAGGTCCCGAGGTGGGCACAGCAGGCGCGCACCTCGGGGAACCGCTCGCGGAACGACCTGAACCGGTCGACCCCGACGTGCGGGCTGTCCGCGAACATCGGGGCAGTGCCGGCGTGCTGGAGCACGGGACGGTCGTACGCGGCGCACAGCTCGTAGGCCGGGTCGAGTCTGGGGTCGTCCGGCGACGCATCCTGGACCGGACACTGGAACTTCAACCCGCGGGCGCCGCCCTCGAAGGCCGCCTCGACGACGGCCTGAACCTCGTCGGCCGGGTGGACGGTCGCGAAGGGGACGCACATCTCGGAGTCGGCGGCCTCCTCGAGGACCCAGTCGTTGAGGTCGGCGGCGATACCGGGCTTGTGTGCGTACGGTAACGCGATGTACCGTTCGACGCCATGGGAACGAAGGTTGGCCTCGATGGCCTCTGTGTCGGTCGGGTGGTCGAACTCCCAGCCGGCCGCGTCGTGGAGTGCCTTCCGGATGGCGGCCATCAGCCGGTCCGGCATGAGGTGGACGTGCGCGTCGATCGCCCCGTCGATGGGGATGCCCGTGGCGGTCACTGTCCGCCTGTGGTCCGTCGACCCGTAAAACGGTTCTGACCCTCTCCAGGGCTGGCGGCCGCTTCCCACTCAATTATCGTCATCGCCACGGGTCTCGTCGGCGTCGCTA
>SLIW01000571.1 GCA_007135435.1 Natronomonas sp. | reverse complement strand
CTGTGGCGGTAGCCGTCGGGTACCGACGGCGGTCGGACGCCCGGGAGGTCCTCGAGGACCTCGGTGTACCGGGCGGCGATCGCCCGTCGGCGGTCGACGTAGCCGGGGAGCTTCTCCAGCTGGGCCCGGCCGATGGCCGCGGCGAGGCTCGTCAGCCGGAAGTTGTGCCCCACGCGGACGTGCTCGTAGCCGCCCGCGGCGGTGCGACCGTGGTTGATGAACGACCGGACGTGGTCCGCGAGCGCCCCGTCGTCGGTCGTGACCATCCCACCCTCGGCGGTCGTCATGTTCTTCGTCGGGTAGAAGGAGAACGTTCCAGCGTCCCCGAACCCCCCGACGTGCTCGCCGTCGATCTCGGCGCCGTGTGCCTGCGCGGCGTCCTCGACGAGGGCGAGGTCGTACCGGTCGGCCAGCGCGGACAGCTCCTCCATCGGGGCGGGTAGCCCGTAGAGGTGGACCACGAGCAACGCGTCGATGTCCGCACCATCCTCGCGGAGGCGCCGCTGGACGGCCGCAGGGTCGAGGTTGTACGTCTCCGGATCGACGTCCGCGAAGACGGGTTCGGCGCCACAGAGCCGCACCGCGTTCGCGGTCGCGACGAAGGTGAACGGGGTCGTGAGGACGCGGTCGCCAGCCCCCACGCCGGCCGCGTCGAGTGCGGCGTGGAGGGCGGTGGTGCCGTTCGAGGTCGCCACGGCGTGGTCGGTGCCGCAGTAGTCGGCGAACGCCGACTCGAAGGCGCGGACCTCCGGCCCGTCCGCGATGTGGCCGTCCTCGATGACGGCGGCCATCCGGTCGAGTTCGTCGTCGCCGACGTCGGGGTCGGCGATCGCGACGCGATTCATCGTCGCCCTCCGGTGCGCAGAACGGTAGCTAGTGGGAGTATTTCATGAGTCATTGTTGTCCTGTCGATGGTGCTGCTCGGTACCGGAGGGACGGCGCTGTCGGGCTTTGTTATGGAGGGCTTTGGTGGTGGTAGTCGGGTAATTCGAGCATGGTCGCGTCCCGGGCCGGCCGCTCGGCGGCCGCCGCGTCGACGCGACGACCGGGAGATGGTCCTCGCACCTCACCGTCGTGGTCGCGAGAAGGTTCATCATACCGGTCGCCAGACGGGTGAAATGGCTCAGGGATGTTGTGTGATGGCGAGTGACGGGGCCGCATAGTGCGGGCCGATCCGGTAGGCTTCGGCTCACGAGCACGGCGCAAGAGAGATCGGCCGAAGCCGCCGCCTCGATGGGTGCGAACGAACTGGCTGTCGGTGAGCAGGAACAGTGCGCGCGAGTTGGGTGACGGATGACGGGGAAGGGCCGCGTTGACGTAATTCCGAGTGGTGCACGAGGTGTGAGGTGGAGTTAGGGGGCGTGAGGCGACGCTAGGGGTGTGGGGCGGCGATGGAGAGGCGTGAGGTGGAGATCGGAAGATGGAGAGGTGGCGATGGGGATTCCCGAGTAAACCAGCGGGTGCACGTTCGAAGTGGGTACGACCGCTGGTGAACGGTTCCCGAACGCTGTCGGCACCATCCGTCTACGGTGTATCACGGAACAGGCATCGCAGGCGCCGTCCGCCGGTGGCCGGTCAGCCGTCCCCGACGTCCACCCAGATCTGGAGGTGGCGGTCCGCACTCTCGCGGTCCACCGAGTCCGGCGCGCCGTCGACGTAGAGGTGGTAGGTCAACCGGAGGTCCTCGCCGGTCAGCTCGGGGGTCACCTCGTGGGTCTCCGTCCACCGCTCGCCGTGCTCCACCGTCGCGTCCATCCGCGCCAGCTCGTTCGACTCGACGACCCGCTGCTCGCCGTCCTCCTCGGCGACGCGGTCGAGGGTCACGACCACCTCGTAGTCGGTCAGCGCGCCCTCGTGGTTCAGGATGCCCACCGTGTACTCGGTGGGCTCGCCACGCGTGAGCTCGGTCGGGTAGTCGGCGGCGACGTACCCGTCGTCGGTCTCGGTCACGAGGTGGAAGTCGGTGTACGTCTCGCCGTCGTTCGGCACGGCGAGCGCGTAGCCGGCGGCGCCCACCGCCAGGACGACGCTGAGACACAGGGCGACGGTCATCGCGCGCTCGAGCGCGGAGCCGCGCCGCAGCCGGCCACCGAGGGCGGTCCCCCAGCGGTCGACTGGCATCCGGAAGCGGTCCTCGGGCGGGATCCAGAGCCGTCGCACGCCCGCGAGCGCGCCCACGAGGACCACGTACCCGCCGAGGACGACCCCGGCGGCGGTCGTGTTGAACCCGCCCGCGAGGACGGCCACGACCAGCCCGAGCAGGGGCAGCAGCGCGACGCTCACGCCGAAGGAGAGCGCGAGCCGTTCGCCCACCGTGACGCGGTTCGGGTACGTGGGCCGCGGCGCGAACTCGTGGTGGGGGAAGGCGGCCGCGACCGTGAGGTACCCGGGGAGGAAGAACAGCGCCGGCAGGGCGAGGATCGCGTGCAGGGTCGATCCGGGGTAGGACATCGCGACCGCGATGGCGGCACCGAACAGCCCCCAGCAGGCGAGGACGTCGAAGGGGACCCCCGGCAGGGTCGCGGCCTGCTGCCGGGACTGGACCGGTCGTTCGTCACTCATCGGCGTCGTGCGGCTGGCCCCGACGCGTCCGTCTCGGGAGTCGTGACTGGGGGGCTGTGCCGTCGGCGGGTGATCGCATGGTCTTCGGTTTCGAGAGGGTGGCTCGCACCCTTTGTTACCGACACCTTATCGGGTGGACGGGGGGTCGCGGTGACGGCCGGTTTCGGCCGAAAGGTCACTCGAGGGGGATACGCCGCCGAGGCGGCCGTCACGGCGTGTAGTAAGCTCCCTACAGGCGATAACCGCTCTGTAACAAAGTATAGCGATGTGGTCGGTTCGGGTAGAACCGGCTGCGACTGTCGGAACTAGGACGACGGGACTCACCGAATGTCGAACGATTCACGCACGCTCTCACAGGACACCGCCTTCGACTTGCTGAGCAACGCCAGGCGCCGTCTGGCGCTGCAGTACCTGCAGGACGAGGGCGGGCCGATAAGCATCGGCGAGCTCGCGACGCAGGTCGCCGCGATGGAGAACGACATTCCCCCGGACGACGTCGACGCCCAGCAGCGCAAGCGGACGTACGTCTCGCTGTACCAGACGCACGTCCCGAAGCTCGCGAAGGCGAACGCCGTCGACTACGATCCGGACGAGGGGGTCGTCACCCTGACGCCCGAGACGCGGATGGTGACCTCGTACCTGTCGCCCGCCGGCGAGGACCGATCCTGGCCACAGCTGTACCTCGGCCTGTCGGTGGTCGGCCTCCCCGCCTACGTGGTCGCCCTCCTCGTCGAGGCCGTGAGCGACGCGCTCGTGGGCCTCGTCGTGATCGGGCTGTTCGCGGCGCTCAGCGTCGCACACTACTGGTACGCGCGTGGACGGCACACGGTCAACATCGACATTGGAAGCTAATGTTCGCACACACACACCCGGACCGGCGGCGACACGGAGGGATCGTATGAGCGACGACTGGGACGAGATCGGCTTCATCATCAGCTCGAAGTACCGCGTCGCGGTCCTCCGGCGGCTCGTCGAGAGCCCCGCCACGCCCTCGAAGATCTCGGAGGACGAGGACATCAGCATCGCCTCGGTCTCACACGCGCTCCGCCAGCTCCGCGACCGGGGACTGGTCGAGCTCCTCGTCGACGAGGACCGCAGAAAGGGCCGCGTCTACGGGATCACCGAACACGGCGAGGAGCTGTGGCAGGAGATACTGAACCGCGAACTGGTGGACTGATCGATCGGTCTGAGACTGGTCGGACAGGTCGAGTGCTCTATCGGTCTGTGACAGGTCGGGCAGGTCGAGTGCTCTATCGGTCTGTGACAGGTCGGCCAGGTCGATCGTCCGGTCGTCGTCGCGATGAGTGGGTGATCTACGCCTCGTCCCGGTCGCGGTCCGCCTCGGCTCCGGCCTCGCCGGGGACGAGCATCTCCGGGGTCCGCATGTACGCGGGTCGCTGTGCGAACTCTTCGATCCGTTCTCTGTCGTCGTCGGTTAGCCAGGTTACCATCCGGCTGGTAGGTGGCGGGGGTGATAAAAATACATCTCGACCGTTCACTTCGTTCGTCCGTTTCGGCCGACGTTCACCACCTCTCTAACCGACAGTCGGTGGTTACTACCACCCAGGGTATCGTTACACACCACCACGGAGGATCCTGCTCGAGTGTCCCGGTTCACCGTGAGCACTCCACGAGCGGGGGGTCGGGAAATCGGTCCCAACCCGGCTAGTACATACATAACTAACCCACTCTCGGGCGCCAGCACTCCTGCACATGTCCACGTCAGCACAT
>SLIW01000090.1 GCA_007135435.1 Natronomonas sp. | reverse complement strand
GGCGGTCATCTCGATCCTCCTGCTCCTCGCCATCGCCCTCGGGTGAGCGATGTTCGCCCATCGTGACCTGTCCACCGACCTGATCGGGGTCCGCGACGAGCACGCTCCGGGCGCGGTCGTCCTCGACACCGAGCGGGACTTCGAGACGCTGCAGCCGGCGGTCGCCGAGAACCTCCTCCCGATCGTCGACCGCCTGGAGCTGCTGGACTACGACGGGTCGTGGGTCCCGCCGGGCTCGCCCGACGTCCTCCATCGGCTGGTGAGCGACGAATTCACTATCGGCGCCCCCGGCGACGGCGGGGTGGCCTGGACCCGACAGACGGTGCCACCCACGGTGCTCGTCAAACCACGCCTGAAGGGATCCCCGGCGGGGTTCGTGGACTTCCTGATCGCAGAGGCGCTCGTCGAGGTCGGCCTCGGGGTCCCTGAGCACTTCCTGGGGTTCTTCACCGATTCGTATCCTCACTTCGTCGACGCCGTCCCGCTGTCGCCCTCCGACACCTACCAGGTGGCTGCGGCGATCTTCCGTGCGCACGTCGGGCTGTCCACCCGGGAGGTGTTCGCCGACTGGGACGGAACGAACCCAGACCTCTACGAAGAGTGGCTCGACGCTGGTGAGCGACTTGGCCCCCGCCTCGGGTCGCTCTCGGACGACGTCACCAGTGGGCGGACGCGCTTCGCCGACGCGGCCGAGCTCGCCTGTAACGCGGTCAAACACGACCTCGAGATCCCCTCGCCGTTCTCGGCACTGGACTCCGACGCCTACCGCGAGCACGGCGCGCGGTTCGCCGTCAGTTGGGCCGAGGAGGTCTTCGAGGACGTCGGCGGGTAGGCGGACTGAACGGGAGGCCGTGGCGACGATCGCGGACGAGGTGCGGTCTCAGTCGAACGCCTGGATCCCCGTGAGATCGTGGCCGAGTATCAGGCCGTGGATGTCGTGAGTCCCCTCGTAGGTGTAGACGGTCTCCATGTTGGTCATGTGGCGCATGGGGGAGTAGTCGGCGGTGATGCCGTTCCCGCCGAGCATCTCGCGGGCGATCCGGGACTGGTCGCGGGCCATCCGGACGTTGTTCCGCTTGGCCATCGACACCTGCTGGGGCCGGAGGTCGCCGCGCTCCTTGAGGTCCGTCAGCCGGTAGGCCAGAAGCTGGCCGAGGGTGATCTGGGTGGCCATCTCGGCGAGCTTCTCCTGCTGGAGCTGGAAGCGGGCTATCGGCCCGCCGAACTGGTCGCGGTCAAGGGCGTACTGACGGGCCGTCTCGAAGCAGTCCCGCGCGGCGCCGACGGCCCCCCAGGCGATCCCGAAGCGAGCCTGGGTCAGACACGAGAGCGGGCCCTTCATCCCCTCGACGCCCGGGAGGACGGCGCTCTCGTCGACGCGGATGCCGTCGAGGTGGACCTCGCCCGTGATCGACGCGCGCAGGGAGAGCTTCTCCGTGATCTCGTTCGTCGTCACGCCGTCCCTGTCGGTCTCGACGAGGAAGCCACGGACGGGACCGTCGTCGGCACTGCTGTCGCGGACCTTCGCCCAGACGACGGCGACGTCGGCGATCGGCGAGTTGGTGATCCAGGTCTTCGTCCCCTCGAGGACGTAGCCGTCGCCGTCGGGCTCGGCGCGCGTCTCCATCCCGGCGGGGTTCGAGCCGTGGTCGGGTTCGGTGAGCCCGAAGCAGCCGACGGCCTCGCCGGAGCCCAGCGCTGGCAGCCACCGGTCCTTCTGTTCGTCGCTCCCGTAGGCGTGGATGGGGTACATGACCAGGGCGCCCTGGACGGACGCCATCGAGCGGAGCCCCGAGTCGCCGGCCTCCAGCTCCTGCATCAGGAGGCCGTAGGCCCGCTCGGAGAGGCCCGGGAGGCCGTAGCCGTCCAGGTTCGGCGCGTAGAAGCCGAGCTCGCCCATCTCGGTGACGAGTTCGGTGGGGAAGGTGCCCTCGATCCAGTGGTCGCCGATGTCGGGGGCGACGCGCTCCGCGACGAACTCGCGGGCGGTGTCGCGGACCATCCGCTCCTCTTCTCCCAGATCTGCCTCGAGGTCGACGTAGTCGAGCATGGTGGCGATTGGTGGCTTCGACCAATAAACGCTCGCACCCCGTCGGCTCAACGGTCGACCGTCGACCGCCGACCGTCGACCGCCGACCGCCGACCGTCTACCGCCGACCGCCGACCGCCGACCGCCGACCGCCGACCGCCCTCGGAGCCGAGCTCAGTCGTCGGCCACCGCGGGTTCGGCGGTCGAGACGGCCCGACAGAAGTTCCCGAAGACGGACTTGGCGGCCGTCGCCTCCGCGTAGGCCTCCTCGGTGATCCCCCGGCAGACCTCATCGATGCGGGACGCGGGGAGGTGGTCCCGCTTCCCTCGCACGACCCGCTCGGCGGTCTCGGTGTCGTACTCCGGGTGGAACTGGACGCCCCAGGCGTCGCCGTGTCGGAAGCCGTGGACGCCGTAGTCGTTCGTGGCGACGAGATCGGCGCCCTCCGGAAGCGCCGTCACGGCGTCGGAGTGGGTGGTGAAGACGGTGAACTCCTCGGGGACGCCCGCGAAGAGGTCGTCTCCCGTGTGGCGGACCGTCCGGTAGCCGAGTTCGTACTCACCCATGGGTTCGACGGTGCCGCCGAGGACGTCCGCGAGCAGCTGATGGCCCCAGCAGACCCCCATGACCGGCACGCCGCGCTCGACGGCACCGCGGACCCACTCGCGGGTCTCGTCGATCCACGGTTCGTCCCAGTACACGGACGCGCGTGACCCCGTGACCACGACCGCATCGTACGAATCGTACGCGTCGCTAGGCGGGCACTCGCCCTCGACGACGTGGAAGGGCGTCAGCTCGGCGTCGAGCTCGCGCCGAAAGTTCCGGACCGTATTAGTGTCGTCGTACGCGGCGTTCAGCAACGCCATCCGGGGTCGCATCGAGACGGCCTACCGCCTACACGCACATAAACACCGCGACCGCGGATGGTTTCCGGGGCTTTCCCCCCTCGGCGACGTTTCACACGCATCCACTGTGAACGCACGACATGGTCGCTGAAACGCCGTTCCTCACCAACTCGCAGGCGATTCGCTGCGCGTACCCGGGCGGGCGACCGGCCGTACGCGACGTCCCGAACGGCTTACTGGAAACAACGGCGTCCCGAACGAGTAGTAGGGTAATTGTCTACACCCCGACGGGACACGGGTCGGCCGATGGCGACCTGCTTACCGTCACGCAAGCCCAGCTTACCTGGAGCGAACCCCGTCCACGAACCCATCTATCGCGTCGGTCACGGCGGCGGAGTGTTCGACGTAACAGAGCCGTTTGCCCTCGACCGGCTCGAAGCGCCCACGGGGGAGCGCGTCGGCGAGCGTCTGCCCCGCACCGACGGGAACCACCGGGTCGTCGACGCCGTGACAGACGAGCGTCGGTAGCTGGAGTTGGTGGAGAGGTCCGGCGTCGAATCGCAGGACCGCGTCGAGGTGCCCGGCGAGCGCGTCGCCGCGGGCGTCCTCGTCGTGACGCCACTCGACGATGGACTCTGCCACGTCACGCCCGACGGCAGCGTCGGTGAGGAACCGCTCGGAGAACGCGAGCGACAGCGATTCCCGGAGGGCCGACCGGTCGTCCGCGGACGGGTGGAGCCTGGCGAGCGCCTCGTCGTCGACGTCGTCGCCCGACGGCGCGGCGCCGACCAGGACCAGTGACCGGGCCCTCCCGTACTCGCGGGCGTACCGGAGGGCGACCATTCCCCCGAGGCCGGCGCCGACCAGGTGCACGCGATCGACGCCGGCGTCGGCCAGGATCGCGTCGAGGTCGGCGGCCAGCCTGTCGACCCCGTACGGCGCGCTGGCGTCCGAGCCGCCCGTGCCACGGGTCGCGGACACGAGCGTCCGGTACGGCCCAGCCAGGGCGGGTGCCTGCCAGCCCCACGACCAGGGGCCGAACCCGGCGTCGGGTAGGAACGCGACCGTCGGCCGGTCCGGGTCGCCGGCGTCCGCGTATCGCAGGGTGGTCCCGTCCGTCGTGACCTTCTGTGTGCCCCCGCCCACTGTCTCCGTTCGGGAGCCCCCATCGGCCGCGACGGTCCTGGGCCTCCCGTTCGCCCTGTCCTCCGTGTCCCTCGGCATTGGCCGTGCGAAGGCCCTCGGGGCCTAAGCGGTTTGCGGCTCGCCGGCCGCCGACCCGGGCGGCGAGGGCACGCCCTGGTGTCGACCGATCCGTCGCAGGCGGACGTAGAGACAGCAGCCCAGCATGGCGACGACCAGCCCGAGGGTGGGCGGCGTCACGACCGTCAGGATCGCGTCCAGACCGTCGAGGGCGGGACCAG
>SLIW01000431.1 GCA_007135435.1 Natronomonas sp. | reverse complement strand
TGGCGTAGGTCGTCACCAGCGGCCCGCACATCCCGATGCAGTGCGCCCCGCCGAGGAGCCCGATCAGGAAAAACAGGAGGACGTCGACCCGGAGGAGTGCGTCGAGCATCTGGGATCCGCTACCTCGACGGAGGGAGGTCTGCGTGATAGGGGTTGTGGTGAGTCCCCGGTGCCGGGACGCGTGGGGCGATGGGCGGGCTGTCCGCCGAGGGAACGTCGGGCGGTATACCCCCACGTACCCCCGGCCACCGCCTGGCGTTCGTCGATCGCGGAGGCCGCTCGTGGTCCGGTAGCCCCCCGTCTACCGCAGGTTCGACCCCGTCTGCCACTGGTTCGACCCCCCGACCGCGGGGGGTCCGACGGACGCGTCGACGTAAACGGTAGATAAAGATGCGAATTATCGTACACAGTCTTTATGTACAGAGCCTCCGCAGGATGGACTCATCGACATGAGCGACCAGCAGACAGAGGAAATCCCGGTCATGCAACGGCTGTACAATCGCGTCTGGTTGCTGGCCATCGCCGGGATCCTGTTCTTCTTCGTGACGTACCTGGGATGGGGCCTGATCGACATCCTGTCGGTCCCCGCACGGTGACCCATGCCGGGACCACTCGACGAACCCGAGGGCAACTGGTGGGACCAGCCGATCAACCGCCGCGAGGGCATGTGGCTCGGCATCGCGGGCATCTGGTCGGTGGGGATCTTCGGCTGGATGAGCGGCTTCACCCGGTTCGGCGACCAGAACCCGGTCGGCGAGACCTACCACGTCTCCCCCGACGAGTTCCGCGAGACCGTCCAGGGGTACAAAGAGGAGGCTGACGAGAACGAGGACGGCCACCTGATCCCGCCGGACGACTCGGTCTACATCGGCGCCCGCCGATTCGACTGGGACGGCCTCCCCGCGGTCCTGGAGGTCGACCGCGAGTACGACATCCACCTCGGCGCCTACGACGTCCAGCACGGCTTCTCGATCAGGCCGGAGCACACCCTGAGCAAGCAGATCAACCTCCAGATCTTCCCGGACACGGAGTGGATCATCCCGATGACGTTCGACGAGCCGGGCACCTACCACGTCATCTGCAACGAGTTCTGCGGCCGGGGGCACAACGGGATGCACGGGGAACTCTACGTGGAGGAGGCGTGAGATGCTCGGCAAGGTCGCCTCCCACTTCGGCAACGACTACGACGCGGACGGCTTCCGGACCTGCTCGATCACCGGCCTCGACATCCACCGCTCGGCGGAGAACCACGTCAAGCTGTTCGGGCTGACGGCCGTCGTCGCGCTGATCATCGGCGGGATCTTCGCCGTCACGGTCGCCCTGACGCGGTGGGAGCTGATCGGCCTCGTCGGCGAGCAGGACTACTACACCCACCTCAGCATGCACGCCTGGAACGTGCTCATCTTCTGGATGGTGTTCATGGAGATCGCCATCCTCTACGTCGGCGGGTCGATGGTGCTCGGCCGGCGGCTCCCGCTGACGGTGCTCGCCAAGGCCGGCTGGGCGATCATGGTCGTCGGCGCGATCGGCATCAACTGGTCGATCTGGACGGCAGGCGTCCAGGAGGCGCCGCTCCTGACCGCGTACGTGCCCCTCGACATCCCGATGGAGTTCTACGCGTTCGCCATCGTCTTCCTGCTCGGGACGACGATCGCCGCCGTGCCCTTCTTCGCCACCATCTGGCTGGAGAAGCGCGGCGCGGTCGACCGGACGCTCCCGCTGGTCACCTTCGGGGCGTTCATCACGAGCATCATCGCGGTCCAGGCCATCCTGGGCGGGCTCGTGGCGTTCAGCTACGCCCTGATCTGGCACCTCGGGATCATCGACACCATCAACACCGGCGTCTACCGGACGCTCTTCTGGACGATCGGTCACGGCTCACAGCAGATCAACCTCCTGGCGATGATCACCGTCTGGTACTTCCTGACCCACGTGGTCGGCGGGGCCGTGGTCGTCTCCGAGAAGGTCTCGCGGTCGGCGTTCGTCCTCTACCTGTTCTTCATCAACCTCGGCGCCGCCCACCACCTCATGGTCGATCCGGGCCTGTCGGTCGGCTGGCGGATCTTCAACACCTCCTACGCGTTCTACGGGGCGGCCTTCGCGAGCATGATCCACGCCTTCGCCATCCCGGCGGGCCTGGAGGCAGGCCGACGTCAGCGCGGCCTCGGCGGCGGGCTGTTCGGCTGGCTCTCCTCGGCCCCGTGGCGGAACCCGGTGTTCTCCGCCACCATCTTCAGCATCATCCTCTTCGGGTTCATGGGCGGCATCACGGGCGTCCTGATGGGCCAGATGCAGCTCAACATGACCTGGCACAACACCTTCGCGACGGTCGGCCACTTCCACGGCACCGTCGCCCTCGGCACGACGCTGGCCTTCTGGGGACTGCTGTTCTTCGTCATCAAGACGATGTTCAGACGGGACTACATCTCCGGGACGCTGGCGTCGGTCGTGCCGTACGCCTACGCGGGGGCGATGGGCATCGCCACGCTGGCGATGATGTACATGGGGATCCTCTACGGCGTCCCGCGGCGGACCTCGAGCGTCGTCGAGAACATCCCCGGCACGGACTTCAGCCTCTCGGCGGCGGTGCCGCTCATGACCATCTTCGGCATCTTCGCCGTCCTCGCGCTGCTCGCCGGCGTCCTGTTCCTCCTCGTCGCGGCGGGGTCGCTGCTGTTCGGGAAGCGACTGTCGGACGGCGACGACGGCGGACTGCTGCCCGACGGCGGCTACTCGACCGACGGCGGCGAGTCGGTCCACGCCATCGAGATGCGCGGGACGTTCACGCTGTGTATGGTCTTCCTGACGGTGTTCGTCGTCCTCTACGTGCTGAACTGGTACCTGCTGAGCCAGCTGTGGGCGATCGGCGCCTGACGGCGACAGGTGTATCGGTTTTATACCCGTGCTGTACCGACTCCAGGGAGAGGACGCGACAGTCAGGCGGTTCGAGGCTGCGAGCCCGTCCGGGATGCGGGTCACTCGATCCGGGGAACCGGAAGCGCGGCACCGAAGCCGCGGCCCAGGGCGAGCTCCCGACCCCGCGGCACCGACCCCCGGACGTGGGCCGCGTGACGACGTCCAGGTGACATCGAACGAATAACGCCGAACTCGGGAGACGAGAGGGCCCACCGGACGTGCTCCCTCGACCCGGGGACGGTCACGCGGGCTCCGATCAGACCACGACGATGACAAGGAGAGACCGACCGAGGACGATGCGGTGGTACGCCGTCCGGACGTGGCGGGACCTCAAGAGCGTCTACTACGCGAACACCCCGAACTGGCGGTGGCTCAAGAGCGGCGCCCTGATCTTCCTCGGGTTCTTCGCGTGGACGGGCGGGGCCGTCCTGCTCTCGGTCCGTCCGGACTGGACGTTCCTCCACTTCGTCATCTCCTACGGCTTCCTGCTGCTGATCTGGGGCCCGCTCACCCACTTCCTCATCGTCCCGCTGTCGATCAGGGTCCGGCGGACCGCCGAACACCCCCTCGCGCGGACGCTCTCGCGGAACGCGGGGAAGATCAACCTCACGATATTCTTCGCGCTCGTGGTCGTCCTCGGGGTGCTGACGCCGGGGTTCATGATGCTCGAGTTCGCCCCGTTGCCGGGTGACGGCGACCGCGTCGACGTCCGGGGCGAGCTGGTGTGCGACGTGGAGGACGATCTGATCTCGTGCCAGGTGGAGGGCGCCCAGGGCTTCGACCACGTGGTGGTCACCTCCGGTGGCGAGGTCGTCGCGACGGCCGACGAGCCACCGTACGCCTTCGAGGTCCACCGGGACGACCTCGACGAGACGCGGACCGGCCACCAGTTCGCCGTGGACTATCGCTCCGAGGACGGCGACACCCTCCGGCGGCACGTACGGACGGTGTAGTCGCACTCCGGCGGCTACCGGAAGACGGACCGCCGCGAGTTGGTGGTGACGACGACGCTGCTGGCGGCCATCGCCAGGGCGGCGAACAGCGGGTTGATCAGCCCCACGACCGCCAGTGGGACGGCCACGGCGTTGTAGAGGAACGCCCAGCAGATGTTCTCGCGGATCCGCCGCCGCGTCCCGTCGGCGAGGTCGAACACGTCCTCGACGGCCTCGAGGTCGCCGCCGGTGACGACGACGTCCGCGGCGTCGACCGCCCGGGCGGTCCCGTCGCCCATCGCGATCCCGAGGTCGGCGGCGGCGAGTGCGGGCGCGTCGTTGGTCCCGTCGCCCACCATGACGGTCGTCCCGTTCGCGGCCAGCCGGCGGACGGTCTCGACCTTGCCGGCCGGAGGGACGCCCGCGAAGACCCGGTCGACGGCGGGGTGGTCGT
>SLIW01000271.1 GCA_007135435.1 Natronomonas sp. | reverse complement strand
CGTCACGCCGTCGCGACCGGTCACCTCCGGGAGGGAGACGCGGTCGTAGCCCGCCGCCTCCGCGCGGGTCGCGACCTCCACCGCCTCGGCTATCGAGTCGAGTCCACCCGGAACGACCACGTCTCTCGGCATGTCGGTCCCTGCACGCGCGACCGGCATAAACGTGGGTCGGACCTCGCGTCACACGGGCGTAGCCGTGCCGATCGGTGGGCCACACGGGTGTGACGATCCGGCTCGAATCGAACCAACCCGGTGACAGTACCGTCGCACGGACCCGACTGACGGCGGGTCGGTCCTCGACGAATCGTTGCGATCCTCGCGTCCGGAACGTGGTCGCGAGGTCTGCGACTCACCGCGCCCGCCCATGGCTCGTGGACCCCGACCCCGGCGGCGGGCTTTTTGGGTCCAGACGACGACGTCTGATCCATGACGCTGCTGATCTACGGCGCGTACGGCTACACCGGGGAGCTCGTCGCCGAGGAGGCCGTCGACCGGGACCTCGACGTCGTCGTCGCTGGCCGCGACGAGGTCCGCACGCGGCACCTGGGGGACCGACTGGGCTGTGATTACCGCGTGTTCCCCGTCGACGGCGCCGCCGCCGACCTCGCGGACGTGGACGCGGTGCTCAACTGCGCGGGGCCGTTCGTCCGGACCTACCGGCCGCTCGTCGAGGCCTGCCTGGAGACGGGGACGCACTACCTCGACATCACCGGCGAGCTCACCGTGTTCGAGGCCATCGCCGAGCGCGACCGCGAGGCGGAGAAGGCGGGCGTGTGTCTCCTGCCCGGCGTCGGCTTCGATGTCGTACCCACGGACTGCCTCGCGGGCCACCTCCACGACCGTCACCCCACGGCGACCCACCTCCAGCTGGGCATCGACGCCACGACCACCGTCTCCAAGGGCACGCTCGCGTCGATGATCGAGCACATCGACTCCAGCGGGAAGGTCCGCCGGGACGGCGAGATCGTCGACGTTCCCATCGCCCACCGGAGCCGCCGCATCGACTTCGGCCGCGGCGAGCGCAACGCGGTCACGGTCCCGTGGGGGGACGTCTCGACCGCCTACTACACCACGGGCATCGAGAACGTGGAGGTCTACGCGGCGATGCCTGTCGTCGCCGAGACGGCGCTGAAGGTCGGCCGCCTCGTCACCCCGCTGCTCGCGATGGAGCCGATCAAGGGGGCCCTCCAGACGGTCGCCCGGACGGCGATCGACGGGCCGACCGCGGGCCAGCGCGAACGCGGCCGGTGTCACGTCTGGGGCGAGGCGACCGACGGCGAACGGACGGTCACCTCCCGGCTGGAGACGCCCGAGACCTACGCGCTGACGGTCGACGCCGCGACGACCGCCGCCGAACGGGTCATCGAGGAGGGACCGATCGGCTTCGAGACCCCCGCCGCGGCGTTCACCCCGGAGTTCGTCCTCGAGCTCGAGGGCGTCGAGGGGTTCTTCGACGAGTGAGCTCGCGTGGATCCCTGCAGGAGTGAGCCCCGCTCACTCGAGGATGTCGGAGGACTCCCGGTGTCGCCGGGCGAGCTCAACGTAGTGGTCGCCGGCGTACGCCCAGGGTGAGTCCTCGACCACCTTGAGCTTCTCGGCCGGGACACCGGCGTAGAGCGTGTGCGGCTCGATCTCGGTGTCTTCGGTGACGAGGCTGTTGGCGCCGACCATCGCGCGCTCGCCCACAACGGACCGGTCGAGGACGGTTGCGGCCATCCCGACCAGGGCCCGCTCGCCGATCTCGGCGTCGTGGACGATGGCCGTGTGGCCGACCGTCGCGTAGGGGCCGATCTCGGCGCCCTCGTGTACCACGGCGTTGTCCTGGACGTTCGCCCCTTCCCGGAGGGTGATGCGGCCGTCGTCGCCGCGGAGCACGACGTTCGGCCAGACGCTCGCGTCCCGCTCGAGCACCACGTCGCCGATCACGACCGCCGCCGGGTCGACGTAGGCGTCCTCGTGGATCTCCGGTTCCGTGCCCTCGAAGCTCCGTATCATACCCCCTGCGACCGTCGGCGCGGAGTAAAGCGTGTGGGTCCCGGCCAGTGAACGTGGTCCATTGTCGGTGGTCCGTTGTCGGTGGTCCGTTGTCGGTGGTCCGTTGTCGGTGGTCCGTTGTCGGTGGCCCGTTGGTGGTGACTCGCGGGCGATGGAGCCAGGTCGCCGGAGCGCCGGCTGGACGTTCGTCCGCTTCCACCCCGCGCCCCAGCCGGGGAATCGTTCATTCCTCCACCGCTCGGCGGGAACGATGTACGGAACGATTATTTAAACGCCGTCCTGACCGCTTCACATACCCCATCGTAATAGGGAATTCAATCGTATATTATGCGTTTACGTCCCCGGGTTTTCCGATCGCCGACCGGATGGTGTCGCCGGCTGGCCGACGCGATATCTGTCGCAAGGATAGGCTTAAATACCCGGAGTGCCCTGGGACGACCTGCAATGACACACCACGAGGGTACGTCGGCTCCGCCGGCGGATCGAGTTCTTCCAGGGCACGTTAGATAGTACCTCGGAGATCGAGACGGCACGGATTTTCGACACGACGTTACGGGACGGCGAACAGTCACCGCGAACCTCGTTCACCTACGACGACAAGCGCGAGATAGCCGCGGTACTCGACGAGATGGGGACCCACGTCATCGAGGCGGGGTTCCCGGTCAACTCCGACGCGGAGTTCGAGGCGGTCCGCGACATCGCGGAGTCCACCCGGTCGACGGTCTGCGGGCTCGCCCGCGTCGTCGACGGCGACATCGAGGCCGCACTTGACGCGAGCGTCGACCTGGTCCACGTGTTCGTGAGCACCAGCGACGTCCAGATCGAGGACTCGATGCACACCTCTCGCGGGGAGGTCCGCCAGCGGGCGGTCGAGTCGGTCCGACGCGTCAACGAGGCGGGCGTCCCGGTGATGTTCTCGCCGATGGACGCGACCCGGACCGGCGAGGACTACCTGGCGGAGATCATCGAGGCGGTCAGCGAGGAGGGCATCGACTGGCTGAACATCCCCGACACGTGCGGCGTCGCGACGCCCGGGCGGATGGCCGACCTGGTCTCGTTCGTCGCCGAGCACACCGACGCCGCCATCGACGTCCACACTCACGACGACTTCGGGCTGGCGTCCGCCAACGCCCTCTCCGGCTACGAGGCGGGGGCCGCCCAGTCCCAGGTGTCGGTCAACGGCATCGGCGAACGGGCCGGCAACGCGGCCTACGAGGAGGTCGTGATGGCCCTGGAGTCGCTGTACGACGTCGACACGGGGATCGACACGACCCGGATCACGGAGCTGTCCCGGATCGTGGAGGCGAAGAGCGACATCCCGACGCCGGCGAACAAGCCGATCGTCGGTGAGAACGCCTTCTCCCACGAGTCCGGGATCCACGCCGCCGGCGTCATCGAGAACCCGGACACGTTCGAGCCCGGGGTGATGACCCCCGAGATGGTCGGCGCCGATCGACAGCTGGTGCTCGGCAAGCACACCGGCACCCACTCGGTCCGCCGGCGGCTCGAGGAGGCCGGCTACGCGCCGACCGACGGCGAGGTCCGACAGGTGACCCGCCGCGTGAAGGACCAGGGCGCCAGGAAGGAGCGGATCACCGTCGACCGGCTGGAGCAGATCGCCCGCGAGGTGGGCGTCCGCCGCGAGGAGGTCCGGGTCTAGGGATGGCTGCCGCCGTCGCGGGACCCGGGGACCAGCGACGGGTGAGCCCCGGCGTCGGACCCCGGTCGGGCCAGCGTCGTTCGGGACGTGGCGAGCGGCTTCGTTCGGGACGTGGCGATCGACTTCCTTGGGGACGTGGCGAGCGATACGGCGACGACCGTGGCCGCCGAGGCCACGGCTGGAATCACGACGGATGTCCCACACGGAACGTTTATGTCCATCGGTGTACGTACGAACGTACTGATGAGCCCTGCGACGGCTGGCACCGGCGGACGGGCGTCCGCGGCCACGGCCAGCCTCGCGACCATTATTGTAGGGGCGGCCTAGCCCCTACACCACCCTTCTCGCCGCTGCCGATCGCATCGCTTCCAGAGCACACCGCAGACAGGACAATGGACACACGAGACACGAATCGACGGTATCGAACGGGGACGGGAGGGACGTCGCCATGAGCGGCGAACCCGCCCGGGCGCCGACGGAGGCCGACGGGGCCGAGTCGGCGGAGACAGGCACCGCCGCCGACGCGGTCGAACCGGCCGACGCGGCCGCCACGGCGGACGCGGCGGACGCGGCGGACGCGGCGGACGCGGCGGACGCCGCCGACGTGGCCGACGCCGAAAGCACCGACGCGGCCGGAGCGACAGACACGGCCGAGGCG
>SLIW01000382.1 GCA_007135435.1 Natronomonas sp. | reverse complement strand
TCATCGGTGGTGACGAGGGGTTCAGCCTCCTGCTCTACGCGGTCCCGGTGGCGGTGCTCCTCGCGGCCGGCCTGGCCGTCGGCCGCTACCGGGGCGTCACGGGCTACAATCGCGGTGCCGTCACGGGACTGACGGTCCTGCCCGGCTACCTCGCGCTCTGCGTGGTCGGGGTGTTCCTGTTCCGCGTGTCGGCCGTCGGCACGACGGGGCAGCCGGACATGCTCCCCGCGATCCTCCTGGCGGGCGTCATCTACCCGGCGGTCTTCGCCGGCGCCGGGGGCGCCATCGCAGGCGTCACGGTGGGAGAGGGTGGAGCCAGGTCGAGCGATCGCTGACGGGCTGCGAACCCGGCGATGAGTAACGGATCGGTGTCGATCGACCACCCGGTCCGTCACGTCCGAACGTGGACACCGATCCGTTCCCTGGTCTCACAATTTCCTGGCGACGATCTCTCCCCAGGGTTCGAACCCGTGGCGTTCGTAGAACGCGTAGGCCCGCTCGTTGTCCGGATCGACGTCGAGCAACAGCCGCTCGAGCGGGAGGTCCTGGTCGACGGCGAGGTCGACCGCCGCCTCGAGGAGGGCGTCGGCGACTCCGGTCCCACGCCACTCGGGCGCGACGTAGATCTCGTTCACCACCGCAGCGTCCCAGATGTAGGCGAGCCGCTCGGGCAGGACGAAGACGTAGCCGGCTATCGTTGTCGAGTCGGCCTCCAGGTCGGCAGCGGCGTCGGCCTCCACGTCGGCACTGTCGTTCCCCTCGACTTCGTCGTCGACGACCTCCTCTACCTCGTCGTCGACGACCGCCAGCGTCACGCACCGCTCGTCGTCGACGACCGCCAGCGTCACGCACCGCTCGTCGTCGGCGACACAGCGGTCGACCCACGCGAGCCACCTGGACCGGTAGTCGTCGGTCAGTTTCGCCGCGTACGTCGCGCGCTTGTCGTCGTCACCCGTCCCGGTACCGAGGTCGGTCTCGAACGATCGCTTCAGCCTCCACAGGGTCTCCCGGTCGCCCACGTCGGCGGGATCGTAGGGACGACACTCGACGCTGTGGGACGCCCGCGATCCATTCCCAGGGTCTCGATCGGGCCATTCAGACATCGTCCTCGGCCTCCTGACCGTACCGCGGTGTTTGCAGCCGTCGCGCGACGACGGTGAAGACCCCCACCAGGACGAGGTAGAGCTGCCAGCCGTGGACGGCGATGGGGAACCGCCTGTCGGGGTCGGGGTCCGTCTCGGGCGAGGGCTGGACCGGGTTGGCGATGTGGTGTTCCGCCCTGCCCCCTCGGCCGCCGGGGTCGACCCGCCGCTCGCCGGTCTCGGCGTCCCTGGCAACGTCGACGAACGTCTGGATGAACCCGTCCGTGGTGGAGAGGTACGCTTCGCCCTCCAGCCGGAAGAACTGGTCGTGCAGCGGCCAGAGCGCGTTGATGCCGTCGAGGTGCGCCCAGTCCAGCGCCAGGTGGGCGAACGTGTGGGCGAACAGGCCCACCCAGGCGACGCGCACGCCGTAGTCGCCGAACCGGCCGCGGATCCGGGAGTCCGCGCGGGTCGTCTCCCAGTAGAGGACCCCCGCGACGACGGCGGCGAACACCACGTTGTGCAGGACCGTCCGATGGGCGCCCGCCATGAACAGCCCCATGAGGGTATCGGCCTCCGGGACGAGCAGGAACGCGACGACGGCGAGCAGCGCCCGGCCGTCGTAGTAGGCCCCGAGCAGCCCCACGGCGACGAGGAACCCGAACCCGATGTGGACGATCGAGGAGGGCATCAGCGCGTCCCTCCGGGCGGGCTCACGGTCGATCACTCCGTTCGACGAGGACCTTCGCCGGGACCGCTGCAGCGGCGGTCAGCACGAGGACCGCCTGCCACCCCGACTCGACCAGCCGGAAGCGGCGCTCGTCGCCAGCCGGGTCGATCCACGAGTCGACGTGGTGGCTCTCGGTGGTCCCCGGGGTGGCGACCTCGAACCACCCGTCGCCCCACGTGACGTACGTCTGGACGATCCCCTCGTGGGTCGAGAGGATGAACCGGCCGGTCACGGCGAGGTAGCGGTCCGAGAGTGGGTAGAAGAGGGCGACGCTCTCGACGCTGAAGAGGTCGAGGCCGATCCCCGCGACGGCGTACGAGGCGATGGCGACCCACGCCACCCGGACCCCGTACCAGCCGTAGCGCGTCCGGAGCCAGGACTCCTCGCGGAGCTCGGTGTCCCAGTAGACGAGGGCAGCCGCAGCGGCCGGGACGAAGATCGAGTGGAAGACAGCGTTGGTCGCCCCTGCGACGAAGAGGCTGAGGGCCGCGTCGAGGTCGGGGATGGCGGCGGCGGCCGCGACGACGACGATCGACCGCCGGTCGAAGGCGGCGCCGAGGAGGGCGACCCCGATCAGGACGCCGACGGCGACGTTGACGAGGGTCGGCGGCATTCACCACCTGGTTCGCCCGGCTCCCCTTAAATTCGCCGGCGGCCTTCACGGCTCGTCTCGCGGTGACGGTCCCATGCCGTCGATGCACGATCCCCGTGGGTGGCTGCTATTCATCCACGCGTACGCTTAAGCCCGCGGAGCCGGTCGGTTTCAGTAGCATGCGCGACCCCCGCGACGAGCTCGCCGAGCGGATCGCCGGCGAGGTGGCGCTCTCCGCGGACCCCGGGGCCACCCTCCGGAAGTGGCGCGAGGAGTTCGACGTCGCCCAGTCGACGCTGGCCGACGAGCTGGACGTCTCCGCGTCGGTCGTCTCGGACTACGAGAGCGGCCGCCGCGACAACCCCGGCGTCGGGTTCCTCCGGCGGGTGGTGGAGGCGCTGCTCGCCGTCGACGAGCGCCGCGGCGGCGACCGCGTCCGCCAGCACGCCCGCGTCGTCTCCGCCGGCTTCGACCAGGACGTCGTCCACGACCTCCGGGAGTACGCGGCGACCGTCCCGCTGACGCGGTTCTATCGGACCATCGACGCCGAGGCAGTCGTCCCTGGGCGGGCGGACACCATCGCCGGCCACACCGTCATCAACAGCGTCGAGGCGATCACGCGCCTCTCCAGCGAGGAGTTCTACCGACTCTACGGGCAGTCGACCAACCGGGCGCTCGTCTTCACCGACATCACCCGCGGCGAGTCGCCGCTCGTCGCCCTCCGGGTCGTCACACCCACGCCCTCGGCGGTCGTCCTCCACGGCATCACCCGCGAGGAGCTCTGGGAGCACGCGCCGGCGCTCGCGACCGCCGACGGCGTCTCGCTTGCCCTCACGCGCCTCCCACTCGAGTCGCTGCTCGAGGCGCTCCGGGAGTTCGAGTGATGACCCGGCTGGCGCTCGTCGACCCGGCGGACCACCGACCCGGGCCGACCGTCCGGACCGTCCGGACCGTCCGGGGCGTCCCCGTCCCTGCCGTCGGGCTGGGCACGTGGCGCCTGGAGGGCGAGCAGTGCCGCGAGTCGGTCGGGACCGCCCTCGAGCTGGGCTACCGCCACCTCGACACCGCCCAGGAGTACGGCAACGAGCGCGCGGTGGGCGAGGCCCTGCGGGACGCCGACGTCGACCGCGAGGAGGTGTTCCTGACGACGAAGCTCGCGAACGGCAACCGGTCTGCGTCCGCGGTCCGCCGGACGACCGAGGAGAGCCTCGCGCGACTCGGGACCGACTACGTCGACCTGCTGTTGATCCACTGGCCGAACCTCCGGACGCCGCTGGCGGAGACGCTGGCCGCCATGGACCGCCTCGTCGATCGGGGATCGGTCCGGCACGTCGGCGTGTCGAACTTCGACCTCGAGCGGCTGGACCGCGCCCGCCAGCTGACCGACCACGGCATCCTCGTCGACCAGGTGCTGTGCAACCCGTACCGGCCCCGCGAGGAGCTGCTGGACTACTGTCGGATCCACGACGTCCTGCTCGTGGCCTACTCGCCGCTGTGCCACGGGGGCGTCCTCGAGGATCCCGTGCTGCAGGCCATCGGCGACCGTCACGGCAAGTCGCCGGCGCAGGTGGCCATCCGGTGGCTCCTCCAGCAGCCGAACGTCGCCACGGTGCCGAAGGCGACGAGCCGCGAGCACCTCGCGGCGAACCTCGACGTCTTCGACTTCACGCTCTCGACCGCGGAGATGCAGCGGATCCGACAACCCTCGAGCCGCCGGGTCCTCCGGGGATTCGTCAGGTCATGGCTCGGCGGGTGGCCGCCGTGGGATCGGTGAGCGACGCGACTGGTGACCCGCGTCACTGGTGAACCGAGTCGATGGTGACACGCGTCACTGGTGAACCAAGTCGATGGTGAACGGCGTCAGTTGTTCCCGACCCGGATCGCCTGTATCAACGAGTAGACGGGGACGCCGCGGACCTCCTCGACGCCCTGCTA
>SLIW01000436.1 GCA_007135435.1 Natronomonas sp. | reverse complement strand
TCTCGGACAAACTTTCGAGCTCCACTGGAAGCGACGCGGGGTTCGAGAGCCCGGCGGTCGCGACGACCGCGACCGGGTCGAGCCGCGCGCCGCGGGCGTGCCGCTGACTGACGCCGGTCAGGAGCGTCGGCCCCGCGGGGAGGTCGTCCAGCCGCTCCGCCGCGTAGGCCGACAGGTCCGTGCGATCGAAGCCCTCCGGGACGGTGAGGTTGTGGGCGGCGTCGGCCGTCAGGTACCCGCCGTCGAACCCGCTGGAGAGCCACCGCGTGCCCTGGCGGCGGAGCGATAACCGATCAGGGCCCCCAGGGTCGTCATCGCCCCCGTCGCCGGACCCACGGTCGTAGGTGAACACCGCTCACAGCACCTCGTCGAGGACCGCCAGGAGTCGGTCGGTCGATCCGCGGTCACGCACCGCGACCCGGACGTGGGTCTCGAGCCCCCGGAAGGTCCGTGCGTCCCGGAGGACGACGGCCCGCTCGCGGCACCCGTTCAGCAATGTGTCGACGACCGCTCCGTTCGTCCCATCGACGTTCGGCCCGTCCGTTCCTTCGACGGTCGAACCGTCCGTCCCCTCGATGTCCCCCTTCCGGAGGCCGCTCGCGTCGCACAGGAGGAACGGCGCCTCGGACGGACGGACGTCGAAGCCCCGCGCCTCGAGCCCGTCGCGGAGGTGCTCCCGTTCGCGGGCGACGCGGTCGCGGGTCTCGGCGACGAACGCGGCGTCTCGCATGGCGTGGGCACCGACGGCCGCCGCCGGCCCGCCCAGCGACCAGGTGGGTCGCGCGGTCCGGAGTCGCTCGCGGAGGTCGCCGTCGGCGACGGCGAACCCGGCGCGCAGCCCGGGGAGGCCGAAGAGCTTGGTGAGCGAGCGGGCGACGACGACGTTGTCGCGTCCGGCGCGGGCCAGCGAATCGCGCTCGGTGAACCCCAGGAAGGCCTCGTCGGCCAGGAGCACACAGCCGGCCGAGTCGCAGCGGTCGGCGAACGTTGCGAGCTCGTCCGCTCCCGGGAGGTCGCCAGTCGGGTTGTTCGGCGTGCAGACGATGGCCATCGCGTGCCCCGCCGGGTCGCAATCGAGCAGCTCGTCGTGCGGGACGAGGTCGGGGACGCCGCCCGCCAGTCGCACCTCGCGGGCGTACTCGCCGAACGACGGGTAGGGGATCAGGACCGGGTCGCCCGGCGAGACGGTCACGCCGATCGCGAGCCGGATGGCCGCCAGGCCGCCGGCGGTCGGGACGACCGCGTCCGCCTCGCAGCCCACGTAGTCGGCGGCCGCCGCCCGGAAGACCGGATAGCCGTCGTCCGGGTACGACCGGGCGTCGTCGAACGCCGCCGCGTACACCTCGCGACTGCCCTCCGGCACCCGGGGATTCACGTTGGCGCTCAGGTCGAGGACGTCGGGGTCGTCGCTCGAGCCGTGGGGTACCCGCTCGACGTCGGCCACGCTGTCAGGGTCCACCGGCGAGCACCTCCGCGACCGCGAGGTCCGCCGGGCGGTTCACGTTGACGGCGAGGCGGGCGTCGTAGCTGACCTGGAGCGTCTCCGCTTCCTCGTCCTCGCCCTCGCCCACGACGTTGAGCCCCGACGGCGAGAGCTCGCGGCCGCCGTGGGCGCGGGTGGTGTCGGCGCTGACCCCGAGGGCCCGCTTGAGCGCGGTCGGCACGCAGACGGTCACGGACGGGCGCTGGGAGCCGGACTCCCCGTACCGCTCGAGGACCCGATCGACCGGCCCGGCCGCGAGCAGCGGCAGGTCCGCCACGACCGTGAGGACCGGCGGGTCGACCCGCTCGAGCGCCAGCGCGAGGTCCTCGACGTAGCCGTCGCCGGGCGTCTCGACCACGGGGACGCGGCCCTCGAGGTGGGCGGCCGTCTCATGCGCGTGCGGGGAGGTGACGGCGTGGACCGTCCCGACGCGGCTATCCTCGAGCGCGCCGATGACCCGGTCGACCATCGGCACGCCGCCGACCTCCAGGAGGGGTTTCTCCGTGTCCAGGCCCATCCGCGTTCCCCTCCCGCCACACATCACCAGGCAATCCACGCGATCACCCCCACGTGGAGCGCGACGACCCGGCCGAGCTCGTTGACGGCGCCGAAGACGTCGCCGTTGACGCCCCCGAGGTACCGCTCGGCCCACCGCACGACCGCCAGGGCGACGAGGGGGCCGCAGGCGACGGCGACGAGGGCGGCCGGCGAGAACCCCGTCAGCAGTGCCGCCGGCACGGCCGCCAGGATCGGCCCCAGGAGCAACCGCCGGTCCGCGTTCCGGGTGAACTGCGCGCCCAGGCCGTCGTGGCTGGCGGTCCCCACGCAGGCGACCGTCGCCATGCCGAGCTTCGCGCCGACCTCGGCGGCGATCACGATCCCGACCGCGACCGCGGGATCCAGCCCGGCCAGCGCCAGGCCCGCCAGCGCGATCCCGGCGACGACCAGCGCGACGGCGACCACCGCCCCGACGCCGGCGGTCGTGTCCGTCAGGACGGCGCGCCGGCCGGCGGGGTCGGCCTGGTGGGCGGCGACGGCGTCGCCGAGGTCCGCCACGCCGTCGAGGTGGGTGACGCCGACGAGGGCGACCAGTGCGAGGAGGTAGGCGAACGCGGCGGCGGCGGGGTGACCCCCCAGGACGAGGAACGGCACCGCGGCGATCGCGCCGACGAGGTACCCGACGATCGGGAAGGCGGCAGGGAACTGTCGGAAGCGCCGCCAGTCGCGCTCGTCGGCGCCGACGGGCAGCCGCGTGAGGAACGCGAGGCCGCCCCGGACGCCGCTCGCCACCTCGCCGACCGTGGACGCCGTCTCCCGTCCGTCCCCCGTCCCCCGGTTCTCGTCGCTCACAGCCACAGCACCACCCCCACGCCCGCGACGCCGCCGTAGGCAGCGAGGCCCGCCCGCCGGACCGCGACGATGGCCTCCCGTCCGTCGGCGACGGTCGGGTACTCCGCGATCTCGTTGAGCACGTAGACGCCCGGCTTCTCCAGGCGGACGTTCAGGGCGGCGGCGAGGGCGCCCATCGGCCACCCGGCGTTCGGCGATGGGGGCACGTGCGCGTACCGCCGCGCCCGCATCGGCGCGTCCGGGTCGCCCGCTGCGAGGCCGAGGAGGGCGGCCGTGACGCGGGCGGGGAGCCACATGACGAGGTCGTCGAGGCGGGCGCTCGCCCAGCCGAAGTCGCCGACGTCGTGGTACCCGAGCATCGAGTCCATGGTGTTGACCGCCTTGACGAACGCGGCCGCGGCGGCCGCCGCGGGGAGTGAGACCACTGCACCGACGACGAAGGCCAGGAGCGGGCCGACCAGCCCGTCCGAGAGGTTCTCCCCCAGGCTCTCGACGGCGGCGCTCCGTAGCAGCTCGGGGGAGAGGTCCTCCGGGGGCCGTCCCACGAGGGCGGGGAGCGCCTCCCGTGCCGCCGCGAGGTCGTCCGGGCCGCCGTCGCTCGCCTCGATCACCTCCGCGGCGACGTCGAGCAGCATCTGAAGGCTCGTGACCGACCAGAGCGCCAGCCCCGCCAGGACGACCGCGGCTGCCCAGTGGATCCCGGCGGTGAGCCACACCGCGGCGTAGACGACGAGGGCGAGACCGAGCGACAGGCCCACGGCCACGACGACCCCGGCCAGCTTGGGTGCCGGGCCGCCGTATCCGGCGCCGCTCACGGACTCGACGACCCGTCCGAAGAGCGCCACCGGGTGGAACCGGGCGGGCGGCTCCCGGAGCGTCAGCTCGAGCGCCAGCGCGAGAACGACGGCGATGGCGATCACCGGCGGCACCCGGACCCCTCCCTCACCTCAAACTCCGTGTCCTCCGGGCCCGCCCGACCGTTCTCGATCCCTTCCCCCGTCGCGATCGACGCGAGCGGGACCTCCCGGACGTCGACGAACCGGCCGCCGGCGTCCGCGACGCCGCCGTCCGTCGCGGGATCGTCGCCCACGTGGACGAGCGCGTCGACGGGGACCCCGAGCCGCCCGGCGATCGCCTCGAAGGCACGGGGGTCGGGCTTGCGCCAGCCGCAGCCGACGCTGGTGACGACGGCGTCGAACTCCCCGCGGAGCCCGGCGCGGGTGAGCGTCCTGCTCACGAGTTCGGGGACGCTGCAGTTGGAGAGGAGGCCAACGGGGCCCCGGTGGCCCGCTGCCGCGATCGCCTCGAGCGCGCCGTCCCGTCGCTCGACGTCGGGGTCGAAGGCGGCGACCACTGCCCGGCGCGCGGCGTTGTCGGACGGGTGGACGCCCCGAGAGGCGAGGACGGCGCCCACGTGCGCCGGCAGGGGGACCTCCGCGCCGTCGGGGGCGTCGACGTGCCGCTCGCGGTAGGCCACGGCGAAGTCGTCGGGAATCTCGACGCCGCGGACGGCGAGCTCGCGGGCGACCGCGGCCGCCGGGTCC
>SLIW01000516.1 GCA_007135435.1 Natronomonas sp. | reverse complement strand
CCACCACCAGACGTACCTACACCACCACCAGACGTACCTACACCACCACCAGACGTACCTACACCACCACCAGACGTACCTACACCACCACCAGACATACCCAGGCCCCCACCGGACCGTCGCACACCCTTTATGCCCTCCCGCGACCCACCCACGGCGTATGCGCGTGGCCATCCTCGCACACGAGAAGTTCCCCGACCGGGCGAAGACGGCGGTAGGGGTGCTGCGGTACGGCGACCAGGAGGTCGTGGCGGTCCTCGACCGGGACCAGGCCGGGACCACCGTGGGCGACCACCTCCCGGACGTCGGCGCGGACGACGTCCCCGTCGTGGAGGGGATCGACGACGTCCCTGACATCGACGCCCTGCTGATCGGCATCGCCCCGATAGGGGGCGGCTTCGACGAATCCTGGCGACCCGACGTCCGCGGCGCGATCGAACGCGGCGCCGACGTCGTCTCCGGGCTGCACTACTTCCTGAACGAGGACGAGGAGCTCTCGCGGCTCGCCGACGAGCACGGCGTGACGCTCGACGACGTGCGGCGGCCCCCGGACGACCTGACCGTCGCCGAGGGGATCGCCCGGGACCTCGACGCCGAGATCGTGCTGACGGTCGGCACCGACTGCTCCACGGGCAAGATGACCGCCAGCCTCGAACTGGTCGAGGCGGCCCGCGAGGCCGGCCTCGACGCCGGCTTCATCCCGACGGGACAGACGGGGATCATGATCGCCGGCTGGGGCATCCCGATCGACCGCACGATCAGCGACTTCACCAACGGCGCCGTCGAGCGGATGCTGGTGGAGGCGGCGGACGATCACGACTACCTGATCGTCGAGGGACAGGGCTCGATCGTCCACCCCGCCTACTCCGCGGTCACCTGCGGCATCCTCCACGGCGCGATGCCCGACGCGCTGGTGCTCTGCCATGCCGCCGGCCGCGACCGCATCCACGGCTACGAGTCGTTCCCGATCCCCGACCCGGGCGAACTGGCGGAGCTCTACGTCGACCTCGCGGAGGCGGTCGCCCCGACGGAGCTCCTCGGGGGCGCGCTGAACACCTACCGGATGGACGAGGTCGAGGCGGCCACCGCTGTGGAAGCGTACGTCGACGCCCTCGGGGCGCCGGCGGTCGACCCCGTCCGCGACGGCGCCGGGGCGCTCGTCGAACGGTTCTAGGGCGCGTCGGACGGCGAAACGGCTCGTCGAACCGGGATACGGCTCGTCGAACCGGGATACGGCTCGTCGAACCGGGATACGGCTCGTCGATCTTTGCGGTACGCACGTCGAACGACGGGGCGGTGCCCGTCGACCGGCGGGGCGGGGGCTGGAACGGTGGGGAGTTATGCCCTCGCGGACGGTCACCCCACAGGTATGGACGCACGCTTCGAGACGGTCGAGCTTACCCTGGACGTCCCGTTCACCATCTCCCGCGGCACCACTGCCACGACGGAGAACGTGGTCGTCTCGCTCGAGCACGGCGGCGAGACCGGCTACGGCGCCGCCGCACCGGCCGCTCATTACGGCGAGACGCCGGCCACCGTCGCGGCGCTCCTCCCGGACCTGCTAGAGGTCGTCGAGGACGCCGGCGATCCGCACGCCCGCGTCGCGATCCACGAACGCATGCTCGAGGTCGCTCGCGACAACCCCGCCGCGCGGGCCGCCGTCGACATCGCGCTGTGGGACCTCGCCGGGAAGCTGCTCGAGACGCCTGTCTACCGGCTCCTCGGGCTGTCGGGCGACCCCGGGTCGTGTCCGCCGACGTCGTTCACGATCGGCATCGACGAGACCGACGCGATGGCCGAGCGGGCGCGGGAGGCCGTCGAGGCGGGCCACGGGGTCCTGAAGCTGAAGCTCGGGACCGAACCCGACCGCGATCTGGCGATCGTCGCGGCCGTCCGCGAGTTCGCCCCGGACGCCGTCGTCCGCGTGGACGCCAACGAGGCGTGGACGCCGAAGGAAGCCGTCCGCAAGTGCGCGGCCCTGGCGGACCACGACGTGGAGTTCGTCGAACAGCCCGTCCCGGCGGAGGATCCGAATGGGCTGCGGCAGGTCCACCAGCGCTCGCCGCTCCCGATCGCCGCCGACGAGTCGTGTCTCACCGCCGTCGACATACCGTCGATCGCCGACCGCTGCGACATCGCGAACCTGAAGTTGATGAAGACCGGCGGGATCACGCCCGCCATCGAGCTGATCCACGCCGCGCGCGCCCACGGCCTCGAGGTGATGTGCGGCTGCATGGTCGAGTCGAACGCCGCCATCGCCGGCGGCGCCCAGCTGCTGCCGCTGCTCGACTACGCCGACCTCGACGGGTCGCTGCTCCTGGCGTCGGACCCGTACGCGGGCGTCCCCATCGTCGACGGCGAGTTCGACCTCGGGGCGGTCGAGGCGGGCACGGGCGTCGAACCCCGGTGAGCCGTCAGGGGTCGTCCGAGCCCGAGGAGTCGCCCGATCCCTGGATGTCGCGCTTCAGCTCGTCGGCGTACGCGTCGGCGATCCGCGTGGGCTCGGGGAGCTTGTAGTCGCCGCCGCAGGCCGCGACGAGGTCGACGGCGGTCTCCGCCGACACGCGGTGGCCGGGCGAGACGTACAGCGGGTTGACGGTCGTCGCGCCGGGGTCGGTGGTCGCGCCGGGGTACTGGCGGCTCTGGTAGGCGTAGCCGACGACCTCGCGCTCGGGCGCCGTCATCGATTCGTCGGCCTCGATGGCGACGCGGGCGCCCTCGGCGAGGGCGTCGACCGGCGCCCGCGGGGTGCCACAGAGGAGGCGCTTGGCGACGCCGACCGACGGGACGTCGAAGAGGACGCCGACGTGGGTCGCGATGCCGGCCTCGCGGAAGTGGATGCGGCCGCTGCCGTCGAGCAGGAGGACGTCGGGGTCGACCTCGAGGGTCTCGAGCGCGGCGACGATCGGCTCGCCCTCGCGGAACGCCAGGAGTCCGGGGATGTAGGGAATCGTCAGCGGCGTCACGGCGTGGGCGCGGGCGATCACCTCGCCACGCCGGAGCACCACGACCGCCGAGAGCGCCCGGTCGTCGAGGAAGGCCTGGTCCACGCCGGCGACGAGGGCGTCGCCGTCGTGGACGTCGCTGACCTCGAAGACGAGGTCGTCGGTGAAGACGGCCGTCCGGCCGATCTCGTCCTGCAGCGCCCCCATCTCCTCGCGGGAGAGGGAGCCGTCGGGGCGGAAGCGCTCGCGGACGACCTCCATCGTCAGGGGAAGCGACCCGGGCCGCCGGGGCCGCCCGGACCGCCCGGACCGCCGCCGCGGCGGATGCCGAGGTTCATCTGACTGGGACCGCCGCCGATGCGGTCCTTGATGCGGTTGCCGTACCACAGTCCGATGAAGAGCCCGGTCAGGTGGGCGAAGTGGGCGACGCCGTCGAAGATCCCGCCGCCGCCTGCCTGCGAGGCGACCGCGAAGATGGAGAAGGCGGCGAAGAGGATGGTGAGCGTCCGGATCGACATCGGGATGAAGAAGAAGAGGAGGACCCGGAGGTCCGGGGCGGTCATCGTGAGCACGCCCATGATCGCCATCAGCGCGCCGGAGGCGCCGAGGACGAACGCCGCGTCGTTCGTCGCGATAGCCAGCCCGACCTGGCCGAGGCCGGCGATCACGCCGCTGCCGATGAAGAGCACCGCGAACTTCCGGGAGCCGATCTGGCGCTCGACGAGCGGGCCGAAGAAGTACAGGACGATCGCGTTGAACAGCAGGTGCATCGGTGACCCGTGCGAGAAGATCGAGACGATCCAGGTCCAGACGTACTCGGGGTTGACGGTGTTCACCGTGAAGACGTTGTACCACGTCGACGAGCCGACCCGCACGCCGATCGCCGGCGCCAGGATGTACTGGATCCCGAACACGATGACGATGAGCGCGAGGAAGAGGTACGCGACGTTGTTCCGGAAGTACCCCAGGGGGCCCCCGGCACCGGTGTTGAGACCGAGCCGGTCGAGGACCCCTCCAGTCGCCGTACCCACGCCCCCTCGCTCACGGTTCTGGACGGAATCGTCGAATCCGCTGTCGAAGACCCCCGAGGGGTCGTTCCAGCTCTCCAGTCCCGGGCAGTTGTGGTTCTCGGGGAGCCGGTGTTCGCCGCAGAAGGTGCCGCCGCAGTGCCGACAGTTGTACGGCATGTTCTCGTAGGCACCACACGCATCGCACTTCGCCATTGGCGGTCGTAGTCGGTGGGTGGGGATAGTCGTTGGGATGTGCGTGGAACGAGCGAAGCGAGTTCCACGTTATTGCGAACGGCGAGCGGTAGCGAGACGCGAGCGAAGCGAGCGTCTCGGTCAGTCGAGCGGCGAAGCCGCGAGACGAGCGAGCCGTGAGCTGCGTGGTTCGGAGCGAGTGCGAGGTTCGGACCGAGCGAGAACCTCGGAAAT
>SLIW01000572.1 GCA_007135435.1 Natronomonas sp. | reverse complement strand
GCAAGTACATGTTCGCCGCCCTGTACCACCACGGCGAGCCGGTCTCGACGTACCAGCACCGCCAGATCCGCGGCAACTCCTACGTCGGCGGCGGTGGCGTCTACCGGAAGTCGACCGACGTCGACGAGCTGGAGGACGTGGCGCGGACGCTACTCGGCCACCTCGAGTGGCACGGGCTCGCCTGTATCGAGTACCTCCGGGACGCCGAGACGGGCGAGTTCAAGCTCCTCGAGATCAACCCGCGGATGTGGCAGTCGCTCCCATCCACCGTCTGCGCCGGGGCGGACTTTCCGGTCCACTACTGGCTCCAGGCGACGGGCCGGGCCGACCGCATCGACCCGTCGTACGACCTGGACGTCGGCAGCCACATGCTCTACGGCGAGGTGAAGTACCTCCTGAGCATCCGCAGCGACGACTCCCCCCACGTCGACCCACCGGCGCTCGGCGGCGAACTCCGGAACCTCCTCCGATCGTGTGCCTCCCAGCCGCACTTCGACTTCCTCCACGTGGACGACCCCCGGCCGTTCCTCCAGGGGATCCGCCAGTTCGTCAAGCGGGACTGACAGACCAGCACCACCTGGGTCCTACCTACATCCCCCGGTGCGCACCGTCGATCGGGACTGACGCACCGTCGATCGGGACTGACGCACCGTCGATCGGGACTGACGCCCCGACGACCGGTATTGGCGCCCCGACGACTGGTTCCATCGTCCGTTTCTCCGTCCGTGCTCCCCTAAACCCGCCTTCCCGCGGATTCGAGGATTCCATGTGCCGGTCTTGACGCCGGTCAGACCGTCACCGTTCGGCGTACGGGTTCTCGGGATGCAGACGGCGATAGATCGGCCAGAAGGCCGGGAGCAGGAGTCCCCCGACCAGGACGAAGGTCACGACCACCAGGAAGTCCGGCAGGACCAGGCGCCAGAGGATCTCCGTGAGGAGGGCGGCGATCCCGACGTGGACGAACGTCGCGGCGGCGACGAGGCCGAACCCGTGTGTCGGCGGCGTCCAGTCGAACATCGGTGCGAACGGTCGGAATCACGCGGGATAAATCTTCTACTCGAGTCCGGTACCAGGCCCGATACGCCCGGTCACATCCCTGTGAGTTCCCCCGATTTGCTCCTCCTGGCCCGTCCTGCAGGATATACAGTGTTATTACGGAAGGGGGCGACGTCGGCCCGTGTCACGAACGAATCCGCAGTACGCGGGAATCGGGCGAAGGGGTGCCGCGGTCATCATCGACACGATCATCATCGCGGTGATCGGTGGTGCGCTGGGCGTCGGCGCGATGGGGTTCGGCGCGGACCTCACGAGCCCCGTGAACGTCGCCGCCACGGCCCTCGGGCTCCTGTACTTCATCCTCCTGGAGGGGTACCTGGACGGCCAGACCCTCGGAAAGAAGCTGCTCAAGATCCGGGTGGTCCGCGAGGACGGCGGCGACCTCGACCTCCGCGGAGCGGTGCTCAGGAACGTGCTCAGGATCATCGACGCGCTCCCGTTCTTCTACCTGATCGGGATCATCGTCATCTACGTCTCCGACGACAACCAGCGGATCGGTGACCTCGTCGGTGACACCTACGTCGTCAGAGCGTGATCGTCGGCGACCGATTCGCGGAGACCGACCGGGTGGATGTAGACCGGTGGTTTCCCACGGTGTCGTCCTCGTCGCGTCACCCCTCGTCGCGTCACCCCCGTCGCGTCACCCCTCGTCGCGGACGATGGTCACGGTGATGGGGGCGCGCTTCGCGACCGTCTCGGCGACGCTCCCGAGCAGCACGCGCCCGATGCCCGTCCGGCCCCGACTCCCGATGACGATGTGGTCGGCGCCGAGGTTCCCGGCCGAGCGGACGATCTCCCGCGCCGGCGAGCCCCTCGCGAGTACCGTCTCGATCGACACGCCGAGCTCGTCGGCGAGTGCCTCGTACTCCTCGAGCAACTGCTCGGCATCGCGTTCCCGCCCTTCCAGGTACTCTTCGTCCCAGACGGCCTGCTCGGTGACCGCGTAGACGTCGAACGGTTCGAGCACGTGGAGGACGACGAGTTCGGACGCGTCGAACTCTGTCGCCGCCACCTGGAACGCCTGGCGTGAGTGTTCGGAACTGTCGACCGGGACGAGTACTTTCTTCGCCATGGCCGCCGAACGGTCGGTCTCCCAATAAGTCTTTACGCCGGTCTCACGCCGCGGGAACCAACGCGAGAGGCGCAAGCGAGACCGTTCATGACGGGGCTCCCACACTGCTCGCGAATGTGATGATATTTCGAGGACATGTCTTTCCAGGACCCACCGACGGGTCGGCGTATTCCCCGGACCGATCGACGATCCTCGTCCGTCGTTCTCGGCGCGCGGGACTCACCGGGAACGTATTTCTTCGTCCCGCTGGTGTCTCCAGTCGATGTACGACCGGATCCTCCTGCCGACGGACATGAGCCGCGGCGTCGACCGCGCGATCGAACACGCCATCGACGCCGCGGACCGGTACGACGCGGAACTGCACGTCCTGTACGTCGTGGACGCGGAGGCGTACAGTTCCTACCCGGGCGACGAGTACGTCCACGAGTTCGAGGGGCTGGAGCGAGCGCTCGAACAGGCCGGCCGGGAGGCCGTCGACGAGATCGTCGACGCGGCGGCGCGCGAGGGCGTCGACTCGGAGGCGGTGGTCAGACACGGTGTTCCCCACCAGGAGATCCTCCGATACATCGACGAGGCGGACATCGGGCTGGTCGTCGTCGGGTCGAAGAACCGATCCGACCAGTACCGACGGCTCCTGGGGAGCGTGGCAGAACGCGTCGCCCACCTGGCCGAGCGGCCGGTCACGATCGTCAAGACGCCAGTCGAGGGCTGAACGAGCCCCTCTCGACGCCATCCACCACGTAATCCGCGCGGAGCGTCGTCGATCGATCTCGTTCGACGATTTCCCGACCGAGCGCCGGCATCGACTATCCGTTGGTCGGTCCAGCTATTCACCCTCGGTGTCCTCGGTCGCTGTCTCGGCTTCGGCTCCGGCTTCGGCTCCCTTCCCGTCCCCATCCTCGTCCTCGTCCGCGTCCCCACTCTCGTCCTCGTCCCGATCCACATCCTGGTCCCCGTTTACCACGCCGTCACCGGGGAATGCCGTCCGGACCAGTGGAGCGAGCCCCAGCTCGAGGACCGAGGCCACCGTCGAGACGCCGTCGGTCGTCAGCTGGTCGGCGAGCTGGACGCTCCGGACCGGGGTGTACAGCAACAGGTCGACGGTCGTCCCGATGGGGTCGGTGATCGCCTCGGTGGTGTAGACCGGCGTGTCGAGGGCGACGTGTCGCACCGGCCGGTAGTGAGGGTTGTACCGGTCGCGCTGGACGGTCCAGTGGTCGTCGTACTCGCGGATCTGGACGTGGGCCCCCGGGCGGTCCTCGCGGTAGACCCGACGGGCGCCCTTGTGGATCGACCAGGGGACGTTCGACCGACGGAGCGGGAGGTCCTCGGGGAGGAGGGGCTCGGCCCGCTTCGGGACGGTCACCTCCGCGTCGGGGAGGACGTACCGGACGATCGCCAGGGCCGTCTCCCAGGAGTCCACCTCGAGGGCCTGCTGGCCACCCATGGCCCGCCTACGGACGGGTGGGTGTTAAGCCGAGGGACCGGAGACGCCTCGACGGTCGGCGGGGGCACGGGGTCATCGCGCACGTCGATCGTGTGTCGACCACCGTCATCGTCGGGCCTTCATCGTCTCGTCGGTCGTCGTCGAACCGCCATCGCTGCGCCGGTCATCGGCCAACCGTCATCCCTGCGCCCGTCATCGCCCACCCGTAATCCCCGCGCCGGTCGTCGCCCACCCGTAATCCCCGCGCCGGTCGTCGTCGTCGAACCGCCATCCCCGCGCCGTCTCGCGACCCGTCGAATATCCACCAACAACCCGGCAATAACGACTTACTCGGCTCCGGTCACACGTACGGACGGCACATGCGCCCGATATCCGCGGTCGCCTGGCTCCTGGTCCTGCTCGTCGCCGTCGGTCAGATGGGTGCGCTCGCGGCAGCCACCTCCGATCCGGGTGGGACGGCGTTCGACGTCGATCCGTCGTCCGGCTCCGTCGGATCGATCGACACGTACGAGGGGACGGGGATCGGCGGTCCCGACGGCGATTCGGGCGAGCAGACGAGCTGGGACGACTCGCTGGACGTCGGCGGCCTCCAGAGCGTCGGTGACGCGATCGCCGCCGTGGAGTCCGCGCCGGGCGGTCCGGTCCTCGTCATCGCCGGATACAGTCGCTACGCCAGCCCGGAACCCCTGGGCCACGACCTCCGGGCGGACATCCACGCCGTCGTCACCGGGTCGCCCGGCGCGTCCCGCGCGGAGGTCGTCGATCGGACCGGAGCGAACGAGTCGACGGTCCGCTACCACGGCAAGGT
>SLIW01000404.1 GCA_007135435.1 Natronomonas sp. | reverse complement strand
GGGATGGAAACCCACTTGCCCGCGCGACGTCCACCTCGTGGTATGAGCACCACCCAGCGGACCGCCGAGGTCGCCCTCGTCGACTACGGCCTCGGGAACCTCCGGAGCGTCACGCGCGGGCTCGAGCGCGTCGGCGCGGAGGTGACGCTGACGGACGACCCGGGCGACTTCGACGTCGCCGACGGGATCGTGCTCCCGGGGGTCGGCGCGTTCAGCGAGGGGATGGAGAACGCCGGCCCCTACCGGGAGGCGCTCGTGGACGCCGCCGCGGCCGGCCGGCCGCTGTTCGGCATCTGTCTCGGCATGCAGATGCTGCTGACCTCGAGCGAGGAGGCCGACATCGAGGGCCAGGGCGAGGTCCAGGGCCTCGATCTGATCCCCGGGCGGAACCTCCGGTTCGACGACCGGCTGAAGGTCCCCCACATGGGCTGGAACGAGCTCACGGTGACCCGCGAGCACCCGCTCGTCGAGGGCGTCGACGGGAACTACGCCTACTTCGTCCACTCCTACTACGCCGCACCCGACGAGCCCGACGCGACCGTCGCGACGACCGACTACGGGATCGAGTTCCCCGCCATCGTGGCCAACGAGGCAGGTAACGTCTTCGGGACCCAGTTCCACCCCGAGAAGTCGGGCGAGACCGGCCTGCGGATCCTCCGGAACTTCGTCGATTACTGCCTCGAGCGGTGAGCGAGGAGCACCATCTCCATTCGTCGGTCGCGAACCTCCACGCCGAGCCGGGCAGCGGTAGTCCCCTCGGCCGATCCACTGTACCTCGGCCCACGACCGATTCACTGTGCCCCGAGCCACGACCGGTCCACTGTGCCCGCTGGTAATACGATAGTATTACGTTCGCGTTACGGACGAAATACGATCGTGATACGGGAGCGGCGAACGCGATCCTGCCCCGCGACGACCGTGACGTCACCGAGAGGCGATGGTGAGTTGGTCGGTGTACGTTCCCCATACTCCGGCGTGGCGACGGTGATCAACCGCCGGCGTCCCGCCGGCCACCCTCGACCGCTCGAATCCGAGCCATCCCACCCGTACGCGCCGATCGAACCTGGCGTGGCGTCACCCGACTCCGGGCCACGTTTCGGCGAGCCTACGGTCGGACCGTCCACCGGCTACCTTTCAGTCGCCGTCCCGTAGCGCCGGGCATGCGCTTCCTCGCTGCGACCGACGGCCGCGAGGCGACGACCGTGCTCCTCCGCGAGTACCTGCAGGACCGACTGGCGGTCGACGATACGGTCCACCTGGTCCACTCCCTCGAGGGTGACGACGGCGACGCCGGCTTCGGTGACGACCAGAGCGACCTCGTCCTCCGGGGTCGCGAGTCCCTCGAATCGCTGGAGGAGTGGCTTGGCGAGCGGGCGGACGTCGAGACCCACCAGCTCATCCGGGGGAACGAGCCGCCCGAGGACGTCCTGCAGCTCGCGCACGAGGAGGGCGTCGACGAGATCGTCGTCGGCATCAGACAGCGCTCGGCGGGCGAGCGGGCGCTCTTCGGGAGCACCGCGCAGTCGATCCTCCAGCGGGCCGACCGACCCGTGGTCGCACTGCCGTTGCCCGAGGACGGGTGACCGAACCCCCGGCTGGAGCGAACTGGAGCCGGGACACCGCACCGTCGATCGAACGCCTCTCCGAAAACAGAGCACGTCACCGCCGTCAATCGGAGCCAGGATTCCCTGCTGTGGAGCGCCCACTCGTGTGACAGCCGCGTGTGTCAGATAGTGACAACCTAAGGGCCGTCGGACCGACGCTCCGGATGGCCAGCGGGTCGGCGACCCGCGGAACCCCCCAGCCCCCTGCTGGCCACGGATCTATCGCTTCCGGGTCATCCCCGGTCCCCCCACCTCTGTCAGTGACTGCGTCTATCCCACGAGGAAGACATCGTCAGGTGCCGAGCGACGCGGGTACGCTCGAGAGCACGAACACGGTTATCACGTATAGCCGACCAGGATACCCAGTGTCGAGAGCCATACCAGTAGCACCAGCGCGATGATCGCCACCATCGTCCGTTCCGAGAACTGCATTCACCCTCTCCTCCCGGAGGTACCACGCCTGCGAGGTCAAGTCCCCCGAGCGTTCTCACGTGCTGAAAACACGCGATGGTGGCGGTGATAGCGGTGGTGGCGGTGATGGAGATGGTAGCGGTGATGGCGATGGTGGCGGTGGCGGTGGTGGTGGACCGGAGACGATCACGGGGAATGGGCGGAGACAATCGCGGGGAATGGGCAATGGCTGGGCTGGAGACACGGGCCCCGACCGCGAAGACGCATCGCTGTCGGCTGCGGAACGTTAGACGGACGGGGCCTCGTCGTTCAGCTCGTCGTCCAGCTCTGAATCCAGTTCGGAGTCCAGCCCGAAGTCGGGCTAGTAGTCCAGCTCGAACTGCTCGTTCTCGACGACCGTGTTGAGGACCACCGAGGTGTTCGACTCCTTGATGTCGGGGTCGATCAGCAGCTCCTTGATCTGGTCGTTCATGTGGTCGGTGTCGGTGAACTTGCCGATGGCGACGACGTCGTGGTCGCCGGTGACCTCGTAGACCGACACCATGTGCTTGTGCTCGGCCAGCCGGTCGGTGATCTCGGGGAGGGCGCTCCCCTCGACCTTCAGCTGGATGATCGCGGTCACGTCGTAGCCGAGCTTGCCGTAGTCGACGACGGGGGTGTACCCCCGGATGATCCCCTCCTCCTCGAGGTCGGAGATGTGGTTCGAGACGGTCGTCACCGAGACGTCGAGCTCCTCGCCGAGCGAGCGCAGCGAGGCACGGCCGTCCACGAGGAGCGCGTTCACCAACTTCCGGTCCAGATTTTCGTACGTCATTACACCCCAGTATCACTCCAGGGGTTTAGAACTTTACGAATATCCACTTTGCTGCCGGGACGGGGCAGATTTGCGCAGAGCACTAACGTTTTAGTGGGAGCACCCATCGTTGTAGCCGACGAGAAATATGACGAACGACAACGTTACCGCCGACGGCGGGCTCACCGCCGAGGCCCAGGACGTCCTCGCGGAGATCGACGCCAAGAACGTCGACTTCCTCCGGCTGCAGTTCACCGACATCCTCGGGACGGTCAAGAACGTCGCCGTCCCGGCGAGCCAGGCCGAGAAGGCCTTCACCGAGGGCATCTACTTCGACGGCTCCTCCATCGAGGGCTTCGTCCGAATCCAGGAGTCCGACATGCGGCTCATCCCCGACGCGAGCACCTTCGGGATCCTGCCGTGGCGGAAGCGCGAGGAGGCGGCCTCCGCGCGGATGATCTGCGACGTCTACGACACGTCGACGGGCGAGCCCTTCGAGGGCGACCCCCGCCACGTGCTCAAGCGGGCGATCCGGCGCGCCCACGACATGGGCTACCGGATCAACATGGCGCCCGAGCCGGAGTTCTTCCTCTTCGAGGAGGACGAGGAGGGCCGGGCGACGACGAAGACCGCCGACCACGGCGGCTACTTCGACCTGGCGCCGAAGGACCTCGCCTCCGACGTCCGCCGCGACATCATCTACGGCCTCACCGAGATGGGCTTCGAGATCGAGGCCTCCCACCACGAGGTCGCCCGGGGTCAACACGAGATCAACTTCGAGTACGACGACGCGCTCACGACGGCCGACAACGTCGGGACCTTCCGGACGGTGGTGCGGGCCATCGCCGCCCAGCACGACCTCCACGCGACGTTCATGCCCAAGCCGATCCCGAAGATCAACGGCTCCGGGATGCACACCCACATGTCGCTGTTCACCGAGGACGGCGACAACGCCTTCCACGACCCCGACGACGAGTTCAACCTCTCGGAGACCGCCCACGCCTACCTCGCAGGCGTCCTCGAGCACGCCCCGGCGATCACCGCGGTCGCGAACCCGACGGTGAACAGCTACAAGCGGCTCGTCCCCGGCTACGAGGCCCCGGTCTACGTCGCCTGGTCGGACCGGAACCGCTCGGCGCTGATCCGCAAGCCCGCCGCGCGCGTGCCCGCCTCGAGCCGCATCGAGCTCCGCTCGCCGGACCCGTCGTGTAACCCCTACCTCGCGTTCGCCGTCATGATCCACGCCGGCCTCGACGGGATCGAGCGCGGCCTCGAGGCCCCGGCCCCGATCCGCGAGAACATCTACGAGTTCGACGAGCAGAAACGCGAGGAGTACGGCATCGAGACGCTCCCGTCGAACCTCGGGGAGGCCCTCGACGCCCTCGAGGAGAACGAGGTGATCCTCGAGGCGCTGGGCCCGCACATCCGCGAGAAGTTCGTCGAGGCGAAGGAACAGGAGTTCGCCGAGTACCTCGTCGACGTCTCCGACTGGGAGCTCGACCGGTACCTGGAGACTTTCTAGCACCCACTTTTTGCACGCTCCGCCGGTTCGGCGCGTGACCGCGCCGAACACGGCTCC
>SLIW01000340.1 GCA_007135435.1 Natronomonas sp. | reverse complement strand
TGAATACCGAAACCCCTAAAGACGCGACCGGCAAAGTGACTGCTGGCGCCTGGGTAGCTTAGCGGTAAAGCGCGTCCTTGGTAAGGACGAGAGCCCGGGTTCAAATCCCGGCCTAGGCTTCAGCCCTTTTCCGAAACCCCACTAGGATATTCCCGAACGAGGGCGGTGTACTCTGCGGAGTTCGACCGACATAACTGCGCCCGAGGTTGTTCGAGAGTGGCTGAAGTTCTACTAATTCCCGTCGTCGAGGATCTCGGTCAGGCTTTCGACGGGGGCGTAGTACCCGCGCTGTTCACGCCATTTGTCGAGCCATCCGTCGGCTGTGTATCGGTCGATGTGACCTGATTCGACACCGATCACGAGTAGTCCAATTGAACCCGTGACCGGTACGTCTCGTTGGTCAGCGACCTTGCGAGCGGCGAGATCGTCGGTCGCTAACGTTCCACGGTGCTCGATCGCCCCGAGTAGTGATTCCGCTTCGCCCGGATCGAGTCGTTCATAGATCTCTTGGAGATTCCCATCTGACGAAAGCGGTCGAACGGGTAGTCCGTCGCCGAGAGCATCAACTGCGGTATCAAGGTAGTCGTGACCCGCACCCAATCCACGTTCCAGTTCGTCACGGACGGCCGGAACTACCATCGACGACTCCAATACAGCGATCAGAAATGAGATGCTGTCTGTACTGGCGAAATTGCTGAGGACGGTCGTATCAAGGACCACTGGTTGGGAGTACCGGCCAGCCATCTACTCGTCGAGATCTCGTGCGACGTCAAGTTCCGCCTGGAGATGTTCGTCTGTTCGCGGACCGTACAGTGCCGTGAATCCCGTCTCTTCGAGGAGTTCTTCGAATTCCCAGCGGGACAATCCTGCCGATTCGGCGGCTTTCCCGAGTGAGATTTCACCGAGGGCGTACCGACCGACAGCGGTCGCCAGGTCGTCGCTCGCGTCGGAGCTGGTGGACGCCATCGTATCTCCACGTCAGGGCTAAGACTGTAAGAATGTATCTCCCTATGAGAGGTATCCGGTTTCCACTGGCGAAGCTCACTGGCAGAGCAAGAATACCCCTTCCAATCGCCCTCGAACGGGAGAATTAACCTTTCGATACCGATTCTCGTATCTAACCAATTTCCTGATGGTGCGGCCTAGGCTTCATTCGACGAACCCATCTGAGGAGCGAACGCCGGACGCCGGGATTCGATTCGGAGGGAGACGGCACTGCTCGCCTCGCTCCGATCGACCGTGCTGGATCTCCCGTCCAAGTTCGAATCCCCACCTCGCACAGCGGTTCCAGAAACCGAGAGACAGGACACGAAAGGAACCGCAAGACCAGCTCACGAAACACGACTGGTACAGCGGGGATGGCTTCATGGCCATGTTGACGATCCACACCGTCCTGGAGGCTGGATACCGACCGAGCGGGACACCAGTATTAAAAACCCTGTAATAACAATCCCACGGCTTGTTCGAAACCCTGACCTACGTCGCTCCGTGAATCGAACCATGAGGGAGGACACCCCCGCTATCGTCGACGGGTTTTCTCGAGACGAACTATTCGACGTGGTGAGCCATCGGTTCCGACGATCGCTGCTGATCTGTCTTCGTCGGCACGCGGTCACCATCGCACTCGCCGATGCCGCCGAGGAGGTGGTGTGTCTGACCAGTGGGCAACCGATCACGGAGATCGACGCGGAGTACGTGAAGGAGGTGTACCTGTCTCTATACCACTCGCACGTACCCCGGCTCGTCGAGCACGATATCGTGACGTACGAACAGGAGCGAGATCTCGTGACGCCGACAGCGAAGGTCGACCCGATCGGAGAGTACGTTGAAAATCTGAGTGCATACTAATCCAGGCCACGTAGGGCGGTAGTGATCTCCGGTATGCGCCGTCGATCGATGTATCGAATTCATACCAATTCACGGCAAGGCGACAGGGGGCGCACCTACCACCTCCCGGAAGGAGACGTCGCTGGCGCCCGTGCCGACCTCGCCTGGGGGGACGTGTACGACGTCGACGAGCGGACCGCGGTCACGGCGGGGGAGATCGCGGACGAGATCTGGCCGAGCGTCCCATATCTCGACGAGCCCGATGCGCTGATCGCGGCAGTCGGTCGCGAGCTCGACACGCCAGTGGTCAGCGGCGATGGCGATCTCACGCACCCGGAGACCAAGACGGTCGTCGAGGTCGAGGAATACTGATTCCTCCGGCCAGGGGAGCGAGCCGATTCGTCGATGAGCGTCCGGTGCCCTTCTTCGATGCCGGGGTATCATCGAGCTGGCATAACACCCTGTAGCTCGTCCAGACGAACGGTCGAGTTTGGAAGGCAAGCGGACGTCACCGGTACCCCAGGAGGGGAGGCAGCTAAATCCACGACGACGTACGACACCGCCGTGAGCAATTCAGACATTGGCCACGAAGAGAAACCGGCATCGATCGCCAATGAGCGGGGACCGGGGCAGGTTCGTACTTGGCGATAGGTTTTCCATCCGGCGAACATCATCAGTGGCATAGATGAGACCCTGTCTCTGGTATCAATCGGCTGACCAGGTCGCGAACGCTACCTCGTGCGGTCGTCTAATCATGACCCCATGGGAACAATGAACCGATGGGAACCAATGCTATGACCCGAGGGAACAAGATACTGGACGACATCACCGTCCTGGACCTGTCCACGTTCGTCACCGGTGGGTTCTGTTCGGCGATGCTCGCGAATCAGGGGGCGGAGGTCGTCAAGATCGAGCAACCCGACTACGGTGACGCGATCCGGCACTCGGGGCCACCGTTCGTCGACGGCGAATCGCCGTACTACTGGACGGTGAACTACGGCAAGCGGAGCGTCGAACTCGACCTGAAGAACCCGCGAGCACTCGAGGCACTGTACGAGCTCGCCGCGGAGGCGGACGTGTTCGTCCAGAACTTCCGGCCGGGGACCGCCGAGCGCCTCGAGGTCGACTACGATTCGATCGCCACGCACAACGACGAGATCGTCTATCTCGCGGTCTCCGCCTTCGGGCAGACGGGCCCGTGGCGCGAGCGATCCGGGTACGACCTGCTCATCCAGGGGATGAGCGGGGTCATGAGCGTCACGGGCGAGGAAGGCCGCCAACCGGTCAAGGTCGGGTTGCCGATGACGGACCTCGTCACCGCGATGTGGGCGGCGTTCGGCGTCACGGCGGCCCTCTACCGGAGGGAACAGACCGGCGACGGGGAGTACATCGACCTCGGCATGCTGGAGGCGGTGCTCCCCTGGCTCACCAAACAGGCCGGGCAGGTGTTCGCCGGCCAGGAACCGCGGCGGATGGGGACGAAGGATCCCGTGCTCGCGCCGTACCAGACGTTCGAGACGGCGGACGGCTTCCTCAACGTCTGCATCCTCAACGAGAAGCTCTGGTGGGAGCTCTGTGAGGTGATCGACCGCCCGGATCTGCCGGCGGACGAACGGTTCGAGACGAACGCCGACCGCGTCGAACACCTCGAGGAGCTGGAACGCGAGATCGAGGCCACCCTCGAGGGGAAGACGACCGACGAGTGGATCGAGATCATCGCCGAGGAAGGTGGTATCCCGGCGGGTCCGGTCTTCGAGGTCGACGAGGCGCTGCACAACCCACAGATCGACGCTCGCGGGACGCTGACCGAGCTGGAGCACCCGGAGCTCGGGGACGTGCCGGTGATCGAACATCCGCTGAAGTTCGATCGCGCTCGAAGTGGATTCGAGCGCGCGCCGCCGCTCCTCGGCGAGCACAACCGAGACGTGTTCCTGGAGCTGGGGTACTCCGACGCGGAGCTCGACGAGATGGAAGCGGCAGGCGTATTCGGGTCTGGGAACGACAGGGACGAGTGAGGTCGGTGCTCGGGAGTGAAGTCTGTGTTCGGGTGGGGGGACGGTACTCAGGTTAGGAATGGCCAAAGTTCTGACTGACCCATCGTTTCATCGGGTGATGCTTCGAACTGACGATCAATTGCTCCTCGATGCAGCGACGAATGGAGAGCGTGTAAATCAGTAGTCCGTCCAACTTCGTCGGATTGTGCGTCCTCGGGAGATCCAGCGACCGTTTTCCAAGCCACTACGACGGGTGTGAGACGAAGTACGTCTCGATCTGTCCGGTCGAGTACTCGATCGTCAGGACGTAGAAGTCGTCGTTTCTCAGGTCGCCGTCGAACTCGAGGTGGACGTCCGTTTCTTCATCGTTCAGCTCGATCGTGTCATCGAACGTCCTGAACTCCCCACCCACGTAGAACTTCGTGTCGTCGTCTGAGTTACTGAATTGCACGTACGAGATGTTTTCCTCAGGGGATCCCCCTGGGCTCGTCCCCGAGAGGTAATTGAGGCGGGCGGCGGTGATTTCGACGGGCTCGGACGCGTCGGTCCGGTTGTCGAGCCGGATAC
>SLIW01000458.1 GCA_007135435.1 Natronomonas sp. | reverse complement strand
CACTTCAGCTTCGAGTGATGCTCATGGCCTCGATATCTCGCACCCGATTTTGGTATCCACCGGAGGGATCGAGAACCACTTCGAGCCCTGAAGCATTTTCTCGGATCAGCAGTGACTCCAACAGGATAGGTGCTCGATCTGTGCTCGATCTGTGCTCGATCTGTGCTCGATTCGTGCTCGATCTGTGCTCGATTCGTGCTCGATTCGTGCTCGATCCGTGCACGATCCGTGCTTGATTCGTGCGATGTCTCTCGGATGTCTCATCCGATCTCTGTTCCAGCTGGCAGAATGGGTGTGCCAGACACGGAGTGTGTAATCGGCTATCTCACTACCTGTGTAACGACTCGATTCTGTCGAACCATCCGCTCCGTATGTCTGCATTGTCATCGGCGAAGTCCTCGATTAATGGCCGAGTCCTGGTCCCCCCGACGGAAACTCGAATGTCGGATCGATTACTGTGTCCAGAATCGTCGAAAATGGCGCGTTATGTGGACCGAATGTATGCCCGGCACCGTCTCAGGGGATGTGACTCGTTTAATAATAACACGAACCATCATGAATTTCTCATGATTTAATGTAAACGTAGTCCGAGTACTGTTTGTCATGGTGGACCACGATCTGGACGGATGCCTCGAACTCCTCGCGGACCGAAACCGCCGGGCGTTGATCGAGTATTTACGGAACGTGGACGACGGGGAGGCAACCGTCGACGAGCTCGCCGACTACCTCCACGGCGTTGAACCGGTATCGGCTTCCGGCCCCCGCTCTAGGGGATACCAGATGGACATCCAGCTTCACCACGACCACTTGACGACGTTGGAATCCCGTGGTATCATCGAGTACTACCCTGAAGGCGAGTTGGTCCGATATCGGCCCGACCCGTTCGTCGAAGAGATCCTCGACTCTCTGACCGACGAACCGATCGAGGTGGAGGTCTGAATTGGTCCGGGGCTCATGAGTCCCAATCGGAGGTAGACGCCCGGCCATTCCGCGAACTCCTGCGGGAAGTGATAGTCAATGCACCGACGTTGCGTTTCCCCGCTGTTTCTGGCTCGTGCGCGACTCACCTGTTGCGCCATGCCAAGTCGGGGTAGGGTCCCACATCCTTCGTGCCACGGGGGCACGTGCTGCCGATGCCGACCGGATCCAGCAGCAGCGTGTGAGAGCGCTCGGTCACCGGACATTCCCGCTATCAATCACCGATCGGGAGTGGCTGGTGTCAGGCTGTCTCTCTGGCTGGTTCCGTGACGATCGAGAGTTCGAACCTCCCGAACGCTCTGACGACGTCGAGGAACTCGTCGGGATCGAGCGGCTTGTGTACGAAGGCGTCCGGCTCGAAGCCCATCGACCGGGCGATGTCCGCTTCGGTCGCTGAATTCGTCATCCCGATCACCGGGATGTGATCCAGTTCCGGACGATCGTCGAGGGTCGCCAGTACGTCCTCGCTTCGTCCTCCCGGAAGTTTCAGATCGAGCAGGACGATGTCCGGGACGGCGTCCTCCGCGTAGTCGCCGCGCTGGAGGACGAAATCGAGTGCGTCGTCGCCATCGTAGACGACGTGGACGTCGTTCAGGATCCCGGCGTCCGCGAATACCTCCCGGACGAGCCGCACGTCCCCGTGATTGGCCTCGATCAGCAGGATCTCGACGGGGCTCGCCTCGGACCCAGATGCCGTGGTCATATCCACCCCACAGGTCCACAGCCTGCACCCAGACGTGCGGGACGTTCGTCCGACAGCGAACGGCTCTTCCCCGCTTCCTGGCGCGCCAGGGTACCCTCCCGACAGCCCCGACCCATTCCCCACACGATCACTCCAGGACCTCGGCGACGAAGTCTCCCCATCCCTCGATCGGCGCCTGCTCCCGGTACCGGACCGTCGCGGTTCGGGCGTCGTATTCGACGAGCCCTGCCTCGTCCAGTTTCGGGAGATCGACGTGGTGGAGGTGCGTTCGGATCTGCGCAGTCGACCGGGGGTCGGAAGGCGAGTGCCGGGCGGCGACGTACGCGGTCAGGTCCGTGAGCGACGCCGTCTGGGTGGGTGACGTCTCGAAGAACGCGAGAACGGCCCGTCGATCACTGTTTGCGAGTGCTGAATGCACCCGATCGGTGGTGGCTCGATCGGCGTTCGCTCCGAACGGGTAGGCGGTCATCGAGCGGACGAAGGATACTCCTACCTGAATCGACGTCGATTGTCATCACAACCCGCTTTTATTTTACCCTGATACGAGACCGCAAGGCACACCCTGATGGACACCCTAGAGCAGTGTCCTCTCGAGGACCTTCTTGGTCCCCCGGCGGATGCGCTTCGACACGGCTTGCTGGGTGACCCCGAGTTCGTCGGCGAGATCGCTCGTGGTCACGTCGCTCGGCGTGTCGTAGTACCCGCGTCGAAGTGCCAGGACGAGGGCCTCGCGCTGTTCGTTACTGAGGTCGAACTGGTGGGCGACGTCGGACCGCTCGGTCAGGGTGTAACTCCGCCTGATGTCGATGGGAATGTCGTGTTTCATACAGTAGTTGTAGAACCGGGAGACCTGATCGTGGGTTGGAAAGCGGAGTCGGAACGTCCAGCCACTGTTGCCGTACGCCTCCAGCACGACAGCATCGCTGGCTTCCAACCCCTCGAGGACGTCGTGCCGTCTTGCCTTCCAGTCCATCCGGTACAGTACCCAGTCGCCGAGCCGGTCGAGCGCCGTGAACGAGGCGACGTGTTCGCTCTCGCCGACCCGTTGCTCGAACGTCTCGTAGTTATCGCTCTGTACCCACAGGAACGGGATGTGTGAACTCCCCGTGGGGACGATGCGTTCGAGTTCGATGTACATGTCGGGCGGGTTCGCGAGCACCTGTCCCAGCAGGAACTCCTCGTCTGCCAGGGTGAACTCCACGATGACACTCATCCTGTTCGTCCATTCGGCTCGCAGACGGGTAGGTGTAGTGCCGGAAATCGATCGACCGCTGCGGGCGCCGAGTCATCTCGACCTCCTCACAGGTCTGCTCTGTGATGGTTAAACGGGCGGCGATGGAAACGGTCGTGAAGAGCTGTCGTCGATCGACGAACGCGATCGACCGGACGAGACACACTCACGCGTCGACGGCGCTCCCTGCGGCGATCAGGAAGCCGACCATGGCGGTGATGAAGGCGACGGTCCCGATCGCGAACACACCGATCTGGAAGACCTCGTCTTCGAGTCTGTTGGCGGTGAGCATCAGGAAAACCGCCGTGACGAAGCCGATGAGCAACAACGTGCGACCGAACCTGGCGACGTCGAAACCCGGCTCGCTAGACACGGTCGAGTACCTCCATGAGCACGCCGTCGTACTCCTCGTCGGTCGCCGCGTTCCCGAGCGAGTGGATCGACTGGCAGATCCACATCCCCGCCGTGAAGTTGATGAACGCGACCATGGAGATCACGCCTACCTGCCCCTCGACGAAGAGTCCCGTCGTGACCGCCCCGAGGAAGCCGAGTCCCATCAGAAAATGCGTGACGATCGACCGAGTGCCGAAGTCGGCGAGCCAGACCGAAAGGCGTGCTCCAAGAGGCATGCGTCACGTTACGACGGCATCGCAGAAAGGACCTCCGACGCTCGCGTGGGCAACACGTCAGTGACAGTTCCCGTCGAGATCGGTGGCTCACCTACTCAAACCATCTCCCGCATCCTCCCGAGTCGGCGGGTCGACTCTGTCGGAGCCCCTGGTCGACGAGAAGCCAGCTCGAGAGCCGTCAGGCGGTCTCCTCGAGGTCGACGTCCTCCTCGTCGACGTCGACGGCGGTCTCCTCCTCGGCGGCGACCTCCTCAGGTCGGGCGAGGAGCCGGGTCTTCTGGACCTCGACCCGCCGGAGCGGGTAGATGGTCTTCGCCTCGTTGTAGATGGCCGACGAGAGCCGGCCCTCGACGATGCTCCCGACGAGGTCGTCGAAGGTCCGCTCGGCGGCGGCGTCCTCGACGATGTCGACCATCGTCTTGCGGATGGCCCGCTCCTGGCTGTGGTCGGCCTTCTTCGTTGTGTAGGCGACGGGCTGGACCTGCACGCGGTAGTCGTCGGTGGTGAGCACCGTGACGAACGCGTCGATCTTCGAGGAGCCCCGACGGGTGAGGCTCCGCAGGTAGTCGCGGGTGAGCTCGTGCTTGATGAACTCGGCGTAGGCGGCGTCGCTGCCGACGTCGCGGATCTGGAAGGTCAGCTTGGTGTTGTTCTCGCTCGGGTCGTTCGTGAGCTCGCCGAGCGTGGTCTCGATGGTCCGGTCGTGGAGCTGTTCGGGCTCGTCCGCCGGCGTCTCGCCGAGCTCGGCCCGATCGAAGCTCTCGGGGGCGATCACGGTGTACCATCGCTTCTCCTGTCTCCGTCTGGATACTGAACGTTCGCTCATGGTTGGGTCGTGTCTGATTCGTGT
>SLIW01000015.1 GCA_007135435.1 Natronomonas sp. | reverse complement strand
TCGGCCTGCTCGACGGGTAGGGTGGATCGGCGGTCGGGTGGTTCGGCGTTCCGGCTGTTGGGTGGTCGGGTGGTCGGGCGGTCGGTGGTCGGTGATTCGGTTCTCCCCGGCGGTCCGCGGGGGCCATCGCCTTTCGATCCGCGGCGAACGGTACCTGGTGACGGATCAGTTTTCGGTCGCCTCGAGATACTCCTCTCGTGAGATCGTATATCGGTGCCCGTCGGCGACGGTGTCGGGCAGCGCGACCCAGTTGCGGAGGAGTCCCTCGTATCGGCCACCGTACCGTTCCACGTACTTCTCGATCGCCCGTCGGGACTTCTCGTTCCCGTCGACGTGGGCGGCGACGACGAGGTCGAGCTCGAGCCGGTCGAACGCGACCGAGAGGACGGCGTCGGCTCGTTCGCCGGCGTATCCGCGTCCCCAGAATCGCCGCTCGAGGAGGATACCGAGGTTGGCGAACCGTCTCTCCCAGTGCGGATACAGTCCCGTCGTTCCGGCGACGAGCCCCGCACCGTCCTCCCCGTCCTTCGGTCGGATCACGTACTTCGCGCCCTCCCCCTCGTCCCACAACCGTTCGGCCTCGTCGAGGTAGTCGGACGTCTCCTTCACCGTCTCGTGTGGGGACGAATCCCAGTACTCGAACAGCTCCTCCGCGTCGTCCCCGTCGGCGTAGAGCTCGTGGAGCTCGAATACGCCGACGGAGTCGTGCGAGATCCGTTCGAGACAGAGCCGGTCCGTCTCGATGCGTTCGGGGAACATAGCGTCTCTTTCTCTCTCCGCCGAACGCTATAATTGTGGGACGTAGCTGTACCTTCTGTTACAACTCTTCCGAGTGACGGTCCGATCGGCCGGCTGTCGGTCTGATCGACCGGTTCCTTCTGTCCGGCCCTGAACGTCACAACCGATAAGTATCGGGTCTTTATATACTCTACCCGCACTCGATCCACACTCGATCGTCATCGGGCGCGGACGTCGTCGCATCCGGACGCCGTTGCACGTTCGTTCGATCGTTTGGCGTCGACCCGTCCTGTCCGAACCGCTCGCTTCACCGCCTAACCGGCGAGATCGTCGGTACCGAGCGGAGCACGGTTCCCCCAGTCCACGCACAGACTGCGGTTCTCGCAGCTCGGTCCAGAAGCGCACGGATACTCGATCGAGAAGACGGTGGGTTCGACGATCAGTCGACGGCGGACTAGGGCACGAGTCGCTCGATCTCGGTGACGAGGATGTCGCTGGCCCCGGCGGCCTTGAGGTTCGGGATGACCTCGAAGACCTCCCGCTCGTCGACGACGACGTGGACGGCCAGCTTCCCGTCGTCGCCGGCGACGTCCATCACCGTCGGCCCGCCCATGCCGGGGATGACGTCCTTGACGTCCTCGAGGGTCGCCTCGGGGACGTTCATCATGAGGTAGCGCTTGCCCTCGGCGTCGATGACCGACCGGAGGGCGGTCCTGATCTGGCGGACCTTCGGATCGTCGGCGACCTCCGGGTGGGCGAACAGCCGGACGGAGGACTCGAGCACCTCGTCGACGACCGACAGGCGGTTCATCCGCAGGGTCGTCCCGGTGGAGGTGATGTCGACGATCGCGTCGGCGATGTCGACGTGCGGGGTCAGCTCCGTCGCGCCCGAGACCTCCACGATATCCGGTCGAACCCCGACCTCCGCGAAGTACCCCCGCGTGATGCGGGGGAACTCGGTGGCGACGGTGCCGCCGGAGAGCTCCTCGGGGGCGTCGACGCCGCCGTCCTCGGGCGAGGCGAGGACGAGCCGACAGCGGCCGAACTCGAGGTCGAGCAACTCCACGAGGTCGACCTCGGACTCCCGCGCCTGGTCGAGCCCGGTGATCCCGAGGGCGGCGGCCCCGTCGGCGACGTACTCGGGGATGTCGGCGGCACGGGCGAACAGCACCGACACCTCGGGGTCGACGGTCTCGGCGTAGAGCTTCCGGTCGGCCCCGTTCTGGACGTGGAGGCCCGACCGCTCGAGCAGGCCGAGCGACGGGTCGTGGAGGCGCCCCTTGTTGGGCACGGCGATGCGCATACCCCCGATTGCGGGCGGCACGCCTTTTCCCTGTCGATGCGGACCGGGGCCTCCATGGTGCGCGATCGGCTGCCTCGCTTGGCAACACCAGCTCGTCTAGCGGATCCCCCGGGTCCGGAGGGCCTCCGCGGCGTAGCCCGACCCGGCGACGAGGAACGTCGACAGCGACAAGAGGAACAGGCCGACGGCGACCTCCTCGAACGGCAGGCCGACGAGCGGCCCCTCGGCCCCAGCCGGGCCGGGCGACGCGCTCAGCGCCATGAGGTGGAGGACGAAGACGAACAGGAAGCCCCCGAAGGTGGCGAACCCCGCGGCGACGCCGTACCGCAGCAGCGCGACGCCCCGGGCGTCGTCGGGGAAGAGGGTCTCGGCGTGGACCCGCGGGGCGAACCGGAACCAGAGGTAGCTCGCGAGCAGGAGGACGCCCGCGAGGCCCGTGAGGAGGACCGCGAGGAGGACGAGGACCAGGCTCATCGACCCCGGATTCGGCCCATTGTGGGATAAACCCGGGCCAGCATTATCGCAGTCTGACGACACCTGGGGTCGCACATCCACGGAGGGCGCCCTCGGAGGACCCGCGTCGGTAGGTTCAACCGGTGGCCGGGCGAACCCGGAGCCATGAGCACGCTGCAGATCGCCGGCGGGCGGCTGCTCCGGCCCGACGGGACCGTCGCGGAGGGCGACCTGCTCGCCGACCGGGAGACCGGCCGCCTCCTCGAGGTGGGCGAGACGGCCGCCGGCGACGAGACCCTCGATGCGGATGGCTGTCTCGCGGTCCCCGGGTTCGTCAACGCGCACTGCCACGTCCCGATGACGCTGTTGCGGGGGCACGCGGACGACAAGCCTCTCGACGCCTGGCTCCAGGAGGACGTCTGGCCGGTCGAGTCAGCGTTGACCCCCGAGGACGTCCGCGCCGGTGCCCGCCTGGGCCTCGTCGAGATGCTGAAGAACGGCGTGACGGCGTTCGCCGACATGTACTTCCACGTCCCCGAGGTAGCGGCGGCGGTCGAGGAGGCCGGCGTCCGCGCGCTCCTGGGCCACGGCGTGGTGACCGTCGGCAAGGACGACGCCGGCGCCCGGGCGGACTTCGAGGAGAGCCTCGCGGTCGCCCGCGAGCTCGACGGCGCCGCCGACGGCCGGATCCGGACGGCCCTGATGCCCCACTCGTTGACGACCGTCGCCCCCGACCTCGTCGAGGAGTTCGTCCCGCGGGCCCGCGAGGCGGGTGTGCCGGTCCACTACCACGCCAACGAGACGGTCGACGAGGTCGACCCGATCGTCGACGAGCGGGGCGTCCGGCCGCTCGAGTTCGCCGCCGACCTCGGTATGCTCGAGCCGGGGGACTTCGTCGCCCACGGCGTCCACGTCGACGGGACCGAGATCGAGCTACTCGCCGACCGGGACGTCGGCGTCGCCCACTGCCCCGCCTCGAACATGAAGCTCGCCAGCGGCATCGCGCCCACCCAGCGGCTCCTCGACGCGGGGGTCACCGTCGGGCTCGGGACCGACGGCGCCGCCTCGAACAACGACCTCGACGTCCTCGACGAGGCCCGCGACGCCGCCATGGTCGGCAAGCTCGCCGCGGAGGACGCGGCGGCCGTCGCGGCGCCCACGGTCGTCCGCGCCGCCACCGCCGGCGGGGCGGACCTGCTGGGGTTCGACGCGGGCCGCCTCGAGCCCGGCCGGCTGGCCGACGTCGCGGTCCTCGACCTCGAGGCGCCGCACCTCACGCCGGCGAACGACCTCGTGAGCCACCTCGCCTACGCCGCCCGCGGGTCGGACGTCCGACACACCGTCGTGGGCGGGGAGGTGCTGATGCGGGACCGCGAGGTGCTGACACTCGCCGAGGGGGCCGTCAGGCGCGAGGCGGAACGACACGCCCGGGCGGCGATCGAACGCGCCGCGTGACCAGTAACTATCTCCTAACTAAATTCGTATTATTCGAAATAAACGACTAGATTCGTTCTTGAACCGTATCGAGTGTTCTCAGGCATTCTTGGCGTACTGAACGAACTGACGAACGGACTGAACGAGATTCCCGCTTTATGGGGTGTACGGTCAGAGGTCGGGGTGAAGATGAGTTCGAACAGAAAGCTGATCGCGGTGATGCTGTCGACGGTGATGCTGCTCTCGGTCGTGGGGCCGGGGCTGGCGGCTGCCGAAGACGGCGCGGAGGCGTACGCGAACCTGAGCATCGATGTCGAACAGAACGGTGGGGTCGACGTGACGGTGACAGACGACGGTGACGCCGTCGAGAACGCCACTCTAAACGTGAGTGTCTCTGACGATGACGCGACGTACGATGACGAGGGAAGCTACCTGACCGACGAGAACGGAACGGTCTCGCTCACC
>SLIW01000270.1 GCA_007135435.1 Natronomonas sp. | reverse complement strand
CGGACCTCGCCGAGCAGTACGAAGAGGCAGAGTACCCCATCAGCGCCAAGGTCCCGGGAGACCTCGAGGAGGACGTCGATGGAGACGTCGTCCGGACCGAACGGGCGCTCTACTTCCCGACCACGTTCGAGAACCACGACCTCGTCTACTACCACATGGGCGGCGGGCCGGGCTACGGTGACCCCCTCGATCGGCCCTTCGAGCTCCTCACGGACGACGTCGAGTCGGAGGTGTACACGCCGGACGTCGTCGAGCGCGTCTACGGCGTCGTGGGAGCCCTCGACGAGGAGGAACGGGAGTTCGAGATCGACGATGGGGCGACCGAGGAGCGCCGCGATGAGATCAGAGACCGGCGCCGCGAGGAGTCCCAGCCGGTCCGGTCGTTCCTCGAGGACGAACGCGAACGCCTCGTCCAGGGCGAGTTGAGCGACCCGGTCCGGTGGATGTACCGCGGGATCTTCGACCGCGACGACGGCTGGGTCGACGAGTTCCGCGCGTTCTGGGACCTGCCGGACGACTTCGAGATACCCGAGGAGGCAGACCGATGACGACAGACAGATCCCAGATCGAGAAGCTGATCGACGGCACGCTCCCGTGGCCGGAGCTCCGAGACGACGTTCTTCCGGACCCGAAGGACCCCGAACGGTTCGAGACCTCGATCGACATCCTCCAGGACCGCGTCGACTGGGACGACCGGATACTCGTCCCCCTGAACGACCACCTGTACGTGGTCGCCGGCGAGGACGGCCGAACGGTCAAGGCCGAGTGTGGCCACGAGCTCTGCGACGCCGACGAGAACTGGAAACTGGAGTGCCAGATCCGCGTCCGCGAGTCACAGGCGGAGACGGCCGAGCTGTACCCCGAGCTGATGACGCCCGACCCCGACTGGACGTTCCAGCTCCGGGAGTACTTCTGTCCGGAGTGCTACGCGCTCCTCGACGTCGAGGCGGTGCCCGCCGGCTACCCGGTCCTCCAGAAGTTCGAGCCGGACGTCGACACGTTCTACGAGGAGTGGCTGGGCGAGACCGTCCCGGACGAGCCCTGATCGAGCCGCCAGGGAGTCCGAACACCGACGTCCGGTTCACCGCGGTCACGACCGAAATATCGATTTCCGATCCACCGCCCAGATGAACGATACAGACATCCACGCACGAACGTTGACCGCCGTCTTCGAGAAGAGCCTCCGCAAATACGCCGACCGGGTCGCCGTGCGGTTCGAAGACGAATCACTCACGTACGCCGAGCTGGACGCCCGGGCGAACGCCTTCGCCAACGCGCTCGCCGCCCGCGGCATCGCGCCGAACGATCGGGTCGTGCTGATGTTGACGAACCGCGTCGAGTACCTGATCGCCGACCTCGGCATCATCAAGGCCGGTGCCACGAAGGTCCCGCTCAACGATCGGCTCACGGCGACGGAGTTCGAGTACATGATCGACGACTCCAAGGCGGGTACCGTCGTCTGCGATCCGGCGTTCGTCGAGACCCTCGAGGAGCTGCGGCCGTCGCTGGAGCACGTCGAGACGATCGTCGGGGTGGCCGACGGCGACGACCCCCTGCCGGACGGATTCGAGCGCTTCGAGGAGCTGGATGGCGAGGCATCGGCCCCGCCAGACGTGGCTCCGGCGCCCTCGGACTTCGTGGGACACTACTACACCGGGGGGACGACCGGGAAGCCGAAAGGCGTCCTCCACACCTACGAGAACATGACGGTGAACGCGTACTCGCACATCATGGAGCTCGCGATCACCGGAGACGACACCATGTTGCTGATGACGCCGCTTCCCCACTCGGCTGGGGCGTTCCTGTGGGCCGGGTTGCTCGCCGGGGCCACGGTCGTCGTCCGGGACGGCTTCGACACGGAGGTCGCCCTCTCGGCGATCGAAGAGGAGGCCGTGACCTGGACGTTCATGGTCCCGACGATGATCTACCGGGTCCTCGATTCCCCGGCGCTGGCCACACACGACACCTCCTCCCTCGAGACGCTGGTCTACGGCGCCGCACCGATGACGCCCGCCCGGTTGCGCGAGGGGCTCGACGCGTTCGGCCCGGTGTTCCTCCAGTTCTACGGCCAGACCGAGGTCCCGAACCTGATCACGACGTTCGGCACGCAGGAACACCAGATCGCCGTCGAGCGGGAGCTGACCGGCCGGCTCTCGTCGGCCGGACAGCCGTGCCTCATGAGCGACGTGAAGGTCGTCGACATCGAGACCGGAGCTGACCTCCCTCCAGGGGAGGAAGGGGAGGTTCTCGCGACGGCGCCCTACGTGATGACGGAGTACTTCGAGCTGCCCGAGGAGACCGCCGAGACGCTGACGGAAGACAGCTGGGTGCACACCGGCGATATCGGCACGATCGACGACGACGGGTACCTCTACCTGCTCGATCGGACCTCTGACGTGATCATCACCGGCGGGATGAACGTCTACTCGACGGAGGTCGAGGACGTGCTCGTCGAACATCCGCAGGTGAGCCAGGTGGCCGTGATCGGCGTCCCGGACGACGACTGGGGCGAGGCGGTCAAAGCCATCGTGATCCCCACCACGGACGAGATGGCAGGACTCGAGAACGACGTCCTGGCGTTCGCGGACGAACGCCTGGCGGACTACAAGAAGCCGAAGAGCGTCGACATCGTCTCCGAGATCCCGGAGACCCCCTACGGGAAGATGGACAAGAAGGCGCTCAGGGAGCGCTTCTGGGAGGACGAGGAACGAGCGATCGGGTGACGAGGCTCGGTCGAAACCCTCAGAACATCTCGGGAGCGGCGCTGTCGAAACACGTTCCAGCGGAGCGTATCGGCCTGCTCGATGGTAGCTGCAGTCAGCACGAATGCATACTGCGGTCAGCATGATGGACGAATGTAGGATTAAACGGCGGTGTTTTGCAGATATTATCGGTATATCCGTCGAATACAGTCAAGTCGTTTCCCGTCGTATTAGAAATGAGTGTAGATTCTCATGAGCATAGATTCGACGATAACGGCTGCATCGATACCCGACGAACTCCGGGATAGCTGGCGATACCTGATGGGTGCGGGTCTCGTGCTCGCCATCTTGGGGCTGCTGGCCATCCTCAGCCCGTTCGTCACGGGCATCGCCGTATCGTACCTGTTCGGCGGGCTCCTGGTGGTCGGCGGGCTCGTCCACGTCGGCCACGCCATCACGGCACGCGGCTGGACGGGCTCGCTCTGGCAGTCCGTCCTCGCCGTGGTCTACCTGGCCGCGGGGGTCACGTTGCTGGTCAACCCCGTCGTCGGGCTGGTGACGCTGACGATCCTGCTCATCGCGTACCTGGTCGTCGATGGGATCGTCGAGATCGCCTTCGGCCTCCAGATGCGGTCCGACCCACGCGGGGGCTGGATCGTCGCGAGCGGCCTCGTTTCCCTGCTCCTGGCCGGGTTGCTCTGGACGGGCTTCCCGAGCACCGCGCTGTGGGCGGTCGGGCTGCTGCTCGGCGTCAGCCTGCTCACCAGCGGCCTCTCGATGGTGGGACTCGCCAACACGGGTCGGAAGGCCACCGTTCCGGGCGAACCGGGCGGTATAACCGCCTAGGGTCCTCGTCCGTACCAAAGCCGTGGCGAAATCTTCTCGAGCATCACACGGTCTCGGGAGACGGGTGATGGCGGTCGCCGTCGTCGACACCGGCGTCTCCGTAGATGGCGCACGCTGAACGAATACTCGGCAATGGTGAGTATTCACGGCTGATTTGACGCGCTATTCAGCCGGTCGACGTCGTTTTCATCGTCCAATGCGTGCCACATCGCGTGAACGGCACGGATCACGAGTGACACTTCGGTCAGAGAGACGGGAAGGTCCGACGGTAATACAAATATTCAAGTAATACAAAAACTGACCCATTACACATGGGCGAGTCCGAGGAGGGCACGACCGTCACGGTTACGAGCAAGGGCCAGGCCACCATCCCCAAGGAGTTCCGTGACAAACTCCACATCGACACACCGGGCCGCGTTCGATTCGTCGAAAACGAGGATGGCGAGGTCGTGATTCGCCCGGTCAAACGCCCGGCGGAGCTTCGAGGCGCCCTGGCCTCCGAAGGCGAGGACGAAGCGACGGCGACCGAGTTACTCCGAGCGGAGCGGGCACGAGACGAGAAGCAGGCAGACGGGAAGTACGGAACGTCGGTACGGGATGAATGACGGTCGTGTTCGATGCCGAGCCACTGCTTGCCTTCTCCTTCGATGAACCTGGAGCAGGTGACGTCGAGCGGTGGCTCGATCAAGTGTATGACGGCGACATCGATGGCTACGTAACCACCATAAATCTCGCAGAGTTCCGGTACATCGCGATCCGGAGAACGTCGGTAGATATAGCCGACGCTCACATCAACGACCTCCTGGAGATGGGAGTGAATACCTACAACATCGATATGATATGGG
>SLIW01000480.1 GCA_007135435.1 Natronomonas sp. | reverse complement strand
GCAGACCGGCGGCACCGCCGTCTCGGTGAGCGACGCCGCGATCACGGACGCCCAGCGCGCCCTCGCCGGCGAGGGGATCGGCGTCGAACCGGCCTCGGCGGCGTCGGTCGCCGGACTCCGAGCGCTACGCGAGCGCGGCGTCGTCGGGGCCGACGAGGACGTCGTCTGCCTCACGACCGGCCATCTGCTGAAGGATCCCGACGCGGCAGCGGCGGCGGGCAGCGCTCCGGAGTCGGTCGCGAACGGCACCGACGCGGTGCTCTCGCACCTGCACGATTGAAAAGAAAAGCGCGGCCCCGCTATCCGTTGAGGCTGATGTAGCGCGTTTCGATGATCCGCTCGTCGGATTCGAGCGTCTCGCGGGCGGCTTCCGGAACCTCCTGGTCGACGTTGTAGACGGTGAGCGCCTCGCCCCCGATCGTCTCGCGGGCGTTGAACATCGCGGCGATGTTGACGTCGTGGTCGCCCATGACGGTCCCGATGAGGCCGATGACGCCCGGCTCGTCGGTGTTGCGGGTCACCATCATCCGGCCACCCGGGATGGCGTCGACGCGGTAGCCGTCGATGCGGACGATCCGGGCGTCGCGGTCGGCGAAGAGCGTCCCGTCGACCGCGATGTCCCGGTCGCCGTCGCCGACGCGGACCGAGACGAGCGACTGGAAGTCCTCGGCCTGCCGGCGCTTGGTCTCGCTGACCTCGATGCCGCGCTCCTCGGCGATCCGGGGCGCGTTGACGGCGTTGACCTGCCACTCCAGCGGCCGGAAGACCCCCTTGAGCGCGGAGGCGGTGACGATCTCGACGTCCTCCTCGGCGATGTCGCCCTCGTAGCACACCTCGACGGACTCGACGCGGCCGCCCAGCAGCTGGACCGCGATCTTCCCCGCCGTCTCCGCGAGCCCGATGTAGGGCTCGACCCGCGGGAAGGCGGACTCGTCGATCGACGGCGCGTTCAGCGCGTTCGCGACCGGCTCGCCGGCGAAGGCGGCGACGACCTGCTCGGCGGTCGCGACCGCGACGTTCTCCTGGGCGGCCTCCGTCGACGCCCCGAGGTGGGGCGTGACGATGACGTCCTCCACCTCGAGCAACGGGCTGTCTGCCGGGAGCGGCTCCTCGGCGAAGACGTCCAGGGCCGCACCCGCGAGGATGCCGTCCGCCACGGCCTCCGCCAGCGCCGCCTCGTCGACGATGCCGCCCCGGGCGCAGTTCACGAGGTAGCCCCCCTCGAGCTGTGCGAGCTCGGCCTCGCCGATCAGGTTCTCGGTCTCCGGCGTGAGCGGCGTGTGGACGGTGAGCACGTCGGCGCGCGCGAGCACCTCCTCGAGGTCGGCGAGCGCCGCCCCGAGCTGGTCGGCGCGGTCCTCGGAGATGTAGGGATCGAAGGCGACGAGCTCCATCCCCAGCGAGTCGAGCTTCCGGGCGACCTCCTGGCCGACGCGGCCCAGGCCCACGATGCCCAGCGTCTTGCCGGCCAGCTCGGTCCCGAGGAACTCGCCCTTGGCCCACTCGCCCGCCCGCAGCCGGACGTGGGCCTGCGGGATCGAGCGGGCGACGGCGAACGTCATCGCGACGGTGTGCTCCGCCGCGGCGCGGACGTTCCCCTCCGGCGCGTTGGCGACGATCACGCCGTGGTCGGTCGCGGCGTCGATGTCGATGTTGTCGACCCCGATCCCCGCCCGCCCGACGATGACGAGGCCCCCGGCCGCCTCGAACACCTCCCGGGTGACGTCGGTCCCCGATCGGACGATCAGCGCGTCCGCGTCGGCGACGACGTCCAGCAGTGCCCGCCCCTCGACGTCGTAGGCCTCGACGACCTCGTGGCCGGCCTCCCGCAGCACCGCGATCCCCGAGTCGGCGATGGGATCCGTGACGAGTACCTTCATGGGCGTACCGTTCCATGCCCGACGGATAACGCTTTCTTCATCGACGCGTTCTGCCGGAGACGGACCCCGAATTGTATCCATATATGTGCATATCGTGTGCGGATATATTTTTGAATTGAGCACGGTGATGGTCACTTGCGTCGACGAGCGGCGCGCGGGACCATCGGGCCCCGGCGGAACGACCACCGTACCCCCGTGGAGTCGTCATTGCGGGACCGACGCTTAATACCCAGCCAGGCGATGCCACCCGCATGATCGCCGACCTGGGCGGTTTCGACCCCATTTTGACCGTCGCTGGCATCATCGGCATCCTCCTCCTCATCGGGATGAGCGCGTTCTTCTCCTCGAGCGAGCTGGCCATCTTCTCGCTGGCCAGCCACCGCGTGGACGCACTGGCCGCCGAGGGCTCGCCCGGAGGCGTCGCCCTCGGGCGGCTCCGCGAGGACCCCCACGAGCTCCTGGTGACGGTCCTGGTCGGCAACAACGTGGCGAACATCGCGGCGGCGAGCATCGCGACCGCGCTACTCGTCCAGGTGCTGCCCCCGGGGGAGGCGGTCACCGGCGCCACGATCTTCACGAGCTGCTTCGTCCTCGTGATCGGCGAGATCGCACCGAAGTCCTACGCCGTCAGCAACGCCGAGCCGTGGGCCCTCCGGATCGCCCGGCCGCTGTCGGTCGCCCAGCGGCTCATGTCGCCGGTCGTCTACGTCTTCGAGGCCGCAACGCGCGCCGTCAACCGGCTCACCGGCGGGAGCGCCGAGTTCGAGTCGTACCTGACCCGCGAGGACATCGAGACCATCGTGCTCAGCGGCGAGGAGACCGGCGCGCTCGACCTCGATGAGGGCGCGATGATCCGGGGCGTCCTGGACCTCGAGGAGACGACCGTCCGGGCGGTGATGGTCCCCCGCGTCGACATGGTGTCGGTTCCCCGGTCGACGACCCTCGAGGAGGTGATCGCCGTCTGCAGCCGCGAGCACCTCACGCGGCTGCCCGTCTACGGGGAGAACCGCGACGACGTCCGCGGCATCGTCGACCTCCGGGACGCCCTGCGTGCGCGGGACGACGGACGCTCGCTCGGGGACGTCCTCGAACGGCCGACGTTCGTGCCGACCTCCAAGCCGATCGACGAGCTGCTCGCCGAGATGCAGGCCGACGGGCTGCGGATGGTCGTCGTCGTCGACGAGTTCGGCTCCGTGGTCGGCCTCGCCACGCTCGAGGACGTGGTCGAGGAGGTCGTCGGCGAGATCTTCGACCATGGCGAGACGGATCCGGTCCGCGTCGTCGACGAGCGGACCGCCGTCGTCGGCGGCTGGGCGACCGTCCCCTACGTAAACGAGGTGGTCGGCCTCGAGCTGCCCAGCAGCGGGGAGTTCGAGACCGTCGCGGGGCTCATCCACGCCAACACCGGCCGCCTCCCCGAGGAGGGCGACCGGATCGAGCTGGGTGGCGTGGCACTGACGGTGGTCGACGCCACCCCGACGCGGATCCGGCGCGTCCGCCTCCAGCGGATGGACGTGCCCGCGGGCAGCGAGGAGGATGGTGGCGAGGAGGATGGTGGCGAGGAGGACGGAACGCACGATTGAGGGGCCCCGTTGCCACGGACTCGCGTATCGGTCCGCCGACGTGGTCGTCACCATGGCCCGACGTTCCGACCTGTCGCCACGGCTCGACGTTCCGACCCATCGCAAAGACCTGACGTCCCGAACAGCCGCCCCGACCTGGTGACCCGTCCTCACTCCAGGTCCGCACCGAACCCGACCAGCTCCGCGTCGGCCGCCGCCCGTTCGACCGCCGCGTCCAGGTCGAGGTCGGCGACCACCTCGCCGTCGCGGACCAGGGGCTCGAAGAGCGCCTCGCCCGCGACGTCTTCGTCGGCGGGCGCGACCCGGTGGCCGCCATCGGGCGTCCGGTAGACCTCCTTTCGCCCCGGGAGCTTGCCCTTCTTCGCGGTCGGCTCGCCGTCGACCTCCACGATGTCGAGCGCGAAGTCGACCGGGTCGGCGTTCGAGACGTGGCTCCCGATCCCGAAGCCGTCGACGACGTCCCGCAGCTCCCGGATGGTCCCGGGGGTGATCCCGCCGCTGACGAGGATCTCGACGTCGTCGTACCCCTCGGCGTCGAGCTTCCATCGCGTCTCCCGGACGATGTGCCGGAAGTCGCCGCGCCGCGAGCCCGTCGTGTCCAGGCGGACGCTCTCGAAGCCCAGCGCGGCCGCCCGGACCGACTCGTCGGCCTCGTCGTCGTAGGTGTCACAGAGGGCGATCCGCGGGACCTCCGGGGAGACGGCCTCGTCGAAGGCCCGCCAGGCGTCCTCCTGGTTCCCGGGGCCGTAACACAGCAGCAGGGCGTGCGGCATCGTCCCCGACGCCTCCCGGTCCATCAGCTCGCCGGCGACGACGTGCGAGAAGCCGTCGAACCCGGCGAGGACGGCGCTGCGGTCGACCACCCCGGCCACGGACGGGTGGACGTGGCGGGCGCCGAAGCTGAACATCGGGACGTCCGGCGCCGTCAGCCGTGCCTCCAGGGCGGCGGTCGCCATCCCCGTCGGGTGCGACAGGAACCCCAG
>SLIW01000474.1 GCA_007135435.1 Natronomonas sp. | reverse complement strand
TCGCCGCGGCGTTCGCCGGCGAGGACCGCCGGCTCGCCTTCCTGCTGTACGTCGACGCGCCACCGGCCGAGCCGACCCGGGAGAACGCCTACCGCGACCTCCACCTCTGGGTCGACGTCGAGGAGTCGTAAACCGGACGGGACCGGGGCCGTCCGGTTCCGTTCACCCGTCCCGTTGATGGGGACCGACCCGGTCTGATGTAAGGTATCTGACATCCGTGCACCTCTAAGTCCCCGCAGTCGTTAGGCATCCCATGGCATACAGCCAGGGCGCGAAGGACGTCGAGTGTCGATGTACCCGCTGTCGGTACAACAACAACGGCAACTGTGGCTACCAGGGCCGCATCCTGATCAACCAGAACGGGGAGTGCGAGATGATGGAGGAGGGCTTCGGTCGCGACCGGGGACCGTACGGCTGACGCGGCTGTCCCTACGATCGCGGCTGTCCCTACGGACGCGGCGGTGCCCCTACGGACGCGGCGAGGTGGACGACGCGCGAGGCAGGTGGATCGGCAGCTGGAGCCGGTAGCCCGGACGGACAGCGGTGAGATCCCCGCCACATCGCCGGCCGTAGCGGCGATCGGACCCCGGTCGTCGGGGGGACGCAGCTACTGCAACGCGGACAGCGCCGTCCGGAACTCCTCGTCGTCGAACTGTTCGGCGAGGTCGGCGGTCTCCTCGCGGAGCGTCTCGATCTTCGACAGGAGGTACTGGTACTGGGGATCCTCGTGGAGGTCCTCGCGGTCGTGCTCGTGTTCGAGGGCTATCTGCTTGGAGATGGCGGCGAAGAGCTCGCGGACGTTGTCGTCGTAGACGCGGCGGTGCAGGAGGTGGTCGACCACCTCGATGATGTCGTCCTCGCGGATGGGTTTGGTGACGTAGGCGTCGAAGCCCATGTCGACGACGTCCGTCTCCGGTTCGGCGCCGGTGACCATCGCCACCTGGACCTCCGGCTTGCGGTCCCGCAGGAGCGGGAGCACGGCACCGCCGTCCATCCCGGGCAGCTGCCGGTCCAGGAGGACGACCTCGACCTGCTCGTCGAACGTCTCGAGCGCCTCCTCGCCATCGTGGGCGGTCCGCACGGCGTACCGCTGTTCGAGCCAACCGCTGTACAGATCCGCCAGTTCGGGCTCGTCCTCCACGACGAGAATGACGTCTTCACTCATGTGTTCGCGACCGCTGTTCGTGCGTGGGTGAGGGTATCGAGATAATAAATCTCCGGATGAATCCGGCGCTCGACGTGCGAGGCTCCCGATTACGGGCCCGGAGTCGGCCCATCCCGCGTCGCCGAGTGCGCGGGCGGCGTCAGCCGAGTCGCCGGCGGGCGAGGAGCGCCGCACCCAGCAGCGCCACGAGCGCGGCGGCCACGCCGAAGCCGGGCGCCTCCGCGACGCTCTCGCCGTCGTCGTCGGGGTCCTCAGCGGCGTCGTCGCTCGCTGTGGGGGTGGCGGTGTCGTCGGATGGCTCCTCGGTCGCGACCGGCGTCCGCGTGGCCGGCTCCTCGACGGTCAGCGTCATCGACTCGGCGTCGTCGAGCGTCTCGACCGTGGCGTCCCACTCGCCGTAGGAGTGGCTCGTGCTGTGATAGGTCAGTGTCACGGTCTCGGTCTCGTTGACCCCGAACTCGACGGTCGTCGTGTCCATGGTGATCCCGTCCATCACGAGGGCGATCTCCTGGGCCGCGGCGACGTCGCCGGAGTTACTGAGTTCGACCGTGACGTTCAGCACGTCGCCCGCATCCACGGGCGCGTTCGTCTCGACGGACTCGATCTCGTAGATCGCCACGAGCGGCTCGATCTCGACCTCCATCTCCGTGCGGTCGTCGGGGGTCACGACGGTTAGTGTCGATATCTCCTCGGCGTCCATCGGCTCGTCGTGGATGATCTCGACCGTCTTGGTCTCGCCGGCCCGTAGCGAGACCGTCGTCCCGTTCACCGTCGCGTCCTCGAGGTCGATCCAGACCCGCTTGTCCTCGTCGGCGTCGCCGGTGTTCTCGACCTCGACCTCGACGACGAGCTCCTCGTCCTCCTTGATCGGGTCGTTCACCGAGACCGACTGGATCTCGAACACGGCCTCGGCCGTCGTGCCACCGGTACTGCCACCGGAGCCGGCGCCGGAGCCGGAGTCGTCGGGGTCCTCGATCACGACCCTCTTCTGGCTCACGTCGTCGGCGGTCTCCGCGGTGTGGGTCCACTCACCGTCGTCACCCTCCTTGGTCACGTACGTGAGCTCGACGGTCGTGGACTCACCAGGGCCGAGCTCCACCGTGGCCTCGTCCTTCTTGTGTTGGTCGAGCCAGAAGGAGACCGACTGCGTCCCGGTCTCGTTACCGGTGTTCTCGACGGTGATCTCGGTGCGCATCGTCTCGCCCGCCGTCACCGGCGCGTTCGTCTCGATGTCGAGTATCTCGAAGTGCGGCTCCTCGTCCGATTCGTTGTCGTCCTCGTCCGCGGCGACGGCGCCCGTCAGCGCGAGTGCGACGCCGGCGATGACCAGCATCGAGACGACGATCAGTATCCGCCCGTGTTGGGTCGGCATACTCTGGTGGGCTCGAGCTAACCACAATAGTATGAATCTGATACTAACCTGAACAAATTCGGTAGTAAATTTATACAGGCGACTAGCAGGCGGATACCAGTGGTAAGGTCCAGATAATGGCTGCGGCGCCTCCCGTTCCCCTCCGTCGAATCCGTCGAAACCATCGGGTGCTTCGATTCCGTCCGTCCTGGCGGTTTCATGCGTCCTGTCGGTTCCGTGCGTCCCGATGCTCACCACCCCTGACGACGGGTCCCCTCAGGCGTTCCAACCTGCGCGTCCACCAGAGTTTAGACGTGGTAGTGGCTACCACACACATCGTACCATGAAACGGGAGATGCTGACCACGGACTTCCTCGACCGCGCCGTGGACCTCTACGACGACGTGACGGGGATCGTCGCCCACGACGGTACCGCGTACACCTACGCCGAGGTCGACGAGCGGGTCAACCGCCTAGCCCACGCGTTCGCGGACCGGGGGATCGGCCAGGGCGACCGCGTGGCGCTGCTCGCGCCGAACACGCACTACTTCATCGAGTCGCTCTACGCGACGAACCGGCTCGGTGCGGTGTTCGTCCCGATGAACTACCGCCTCGGCCCCGACGAGCTCGCGTACATCCTGCGGGACTGTGCAGCCGACCTGGTCGTGGCCGACTACGACCTCGCGGACACCGTGGAGTCGATCCGCGAGGACGTCCCCGCGGCGCACTTCGTCGGCTACGAGGCCGACCGGATCGACGGCGAATGGGAGGACTACGAGGGGCTGCTGGACGGACAGCCGACCGACCAGCCCACCCGGCCCGACGTCTCCGAGGACGACGACGCGAGCATCAACTACACCTCCGGGACGACCGGCGAGCCGAAGGGGGTCGTCCGGACACACCGGACCGAGCACTGGCACGCGCTGGTGTTGAACCACCACATGGAGATCCGCGACGACGACACCTACCTGTGGACGCTGCCGATGTTCCACTGCAACGGCTGGGGCCACACCTACGCGATCACGGGGACCGGCGGAACCCACGTCTGCCAGCGGACCTTCGACGCCGCGGGGACCTTCCGGCGGATCCACGAGCACGACGTCTCGTTCCTGTGTGGGGCCCCGACGGTGCTGAACAACCTCATCCAGCATTACGAGGAGGCAGGGGGCGACATCGAGACGACCGGCGACCGGGAGGTCCGTATCGCCACCGCCGGGAGCGCGCCAGCGACGGCGACCATCGAGACCGTCGAGGACGAGTTCGGCTGGCGCATCATCCACATCTACGGGCTCACCGAGACCGCCCCGATCATCACGACGAGCAACTCGCCGCGACGGCTCGCCGAGCGGGGTCGCGAGCTGAAGGTGAACCAGGGCGCGGCGACCCTCTGCACCGACGTGCGGGTCGTGGACGAGGACGGCGAGGAGGTACCCCGTGACGACGAGACGATCGGCGAGATCGTCGTCCGCGGCAACCAGGTGATGGACCGCTACCTGAACAAGCCGGAGGCGACCCGCGAGGCCTTCTCGGCGCGCCGCGAGGGGTACTTCCACACCGGCGACCTCGCGACGATCGACGCGGACGGCATGGTCTCGATCCAGGACCGCAAGAAGGACATCATCATCACGGGCGGCGAGAACGTCTCCACGATCGAGGTCGAGGACGTCCTCTACGACCACCCGGACGTCCAGAAGGCGGCGGTCGTGCCGGTGCCGAGCGAGCAGTGGGGCGAGACGCCGAAAGCGGTCGTCGTCCCGCGCGCCGGCGCCGAGGTCACCGAGGACGACCTCATCGAGTTCGTCAAGAGTCGGCTGGCGAACTACAAGGCGCCCACGAGCGTCGACTTCGTCGAGGACCTCCCGGAGACGGCGACCGGGAAGGTCCAGAAGTACGAGCTCCGCGCGCGATACTGGGAGGACGAGGAGCGCGCCGTCGGGACGCAG
>SLIW01000181.1 GCA_007135435.1 Natronomonas sp. | reverse complement strand
TCGGCGTCGACGACCGGCCGACCGCCCCAGAGGCACAGCCCACCGCCGCCTCCGACGGCGATGCCGATGCCGACGCCGACGCCGACGCCGACGGCGGGCATCCGGGCATCCTCGAGACGATGCTCGGCCAGAACGTGGGGACCGGCGACGGGGGGATGGTCACCAGTCTCTCGGAGATCGACCCCGACACGGACCAGACCCGTCGCGAGACGATGAAGAAGATGGGCGTCGCTGGTGCGGCGCTCGGTCTCGGGGCGTGGGGGACCAAGGACAATCTCCAGGGTGGTCCGGAGGAACCCTCGGTCGGGACGGCCTCCGCCCAGGAGGACGACGGCGACGGCACCCAGTACGGGATGGTCATCGACCTCGAGCGCTGCGACGGCTGTCTGCAGTGTGTCACCGGCTGCATCGACGAGAACCGGACCTCGACGGGCGCCAACTGGATGTACGTGCTCACCTTCGAGGACGAGAACACGGAGTCGGAGAACTTCCTCGTCCGGCCGTGCCAGCACTGCCAGAACGCGCCCTGCGAGAAGGTCTGTCCGGTCGAGGCACGCCACACCCGCGACCGGGACGGCATCGTCCTCACGAACTACGAGACCTGCATCGGCTGCCGCTACTGCCAGGTCGCGTGTCCCTACGGCGTCAACTACTTCCAGTGGGGCGAACCGACCATCCCCTACGGCGAGCTCGCCGGATCCGAGCTCGACCACGGCGACCTGAAGGACCTCTCCGAGGAGGAGCGCCAGGAGCAGATGATCGACGCGAACGACCACGTCCACGACTACCGTGGCCAGTGGAACGATAGCCGGCCGCCGCAGGGGGTCATGGGCAAGTGCACGTTCTGTCCGTCCCGCCAGGACGGCCACACCGGCGAGGACATGGTCGGCACGGTGGCCTGCCAGGACGCCTGCGACATCGCGGGCATGAGCGCCATCCACTTCGGGGACATGAACGACGAGGAGAGCCGGCCCCGCCGGTACCTCCGCCAGCGCGTCGAGGACGACCTCGAGGACGACACCGAGCTGGACATCGACGAGGAGTGGGGCGAGACGGTCACGGGCTGGCGGAAGCTCTCCGCGTTCCGCCTGCTGGACGACATCGGCACCCAGCCGAGCGTCGTCTACCTCGGCAACGAACCCGGTCGGAACGCCAAGCAGGTGGAGGGCCCGGTCTCCTACGACCGGCTGCGGTCCGAGGACGGCCGCGACGTGGTCGACCGCCGGAAGGACCACCTCGACCAGTTCACCGTCGGCATCGGGGGTGACTGACGGTGAGCACCGACACCTCCACCGGCGCCGGCGGGCCCGACGCCACCACCCCGACGCGCGACGACATCGTCCGCCCGCTGCAGCACACACAGAAGCCGTTCTTTATCGTCGGCGCCGCCGCCTCCCTCGTCGCCCTGCTGTGGGTGATCGCCTGGAGCTGGCAGCTCCACAACGGCCTCATCGTCACCGACCTGGCCGACTGGGGCTCAGCCGGCGGCGTCACGTGGGGGCTGTACATCGGCGCGTTCATCTGGTGGGTCGGCATCGCCCACGGCGGGATCATCCTGTCGGCGGCGGTGCGGCTCTTCGGCATGAAGAAGTACCAGCCAGTCGCCCGAATCGCCGAGCTCTTGACCCTCGGCGCGCTCAGCATGGCCGGCCTCTACATCGTCGTCCACACCGGCCGTCCCGACCGGATCGTCACGAGCGTCGTCATGGCCTATCCGAACACGGTCCACTCCTCGCCGCTGGTGTGGGACGTCACGGTCATCACCCTCTACATGGTGATGACCGCGACCTACCTCGGGCTCACGCTCCGCTACGACGTGAAGCGGCTCCGGACGGATCTCCCGGAGATCCTCGATCCGCTGTACGACGTGATGACCCTCGGCTACAGCGAGACCGAGGACCGCATCATCGAGCGGATGGTCTGGTGGCTGGCGCTCGGCATCATCATCATGGCGCCGCTGCTGCTCCACGGCGGGGTCATCCCGTGGCTGTTCGCGCTGATGCCGTCGATGCCCGGCTGGCAGGGCGGCGTCCAGGGCCCGCAGTTCCTGACCATCGCGCTCACCTCGGCGGTCGCGGGGATCATCATCATCTCGTCGGTGCTGCGCCGGGGCTACGACTGGTACCACATCCTGACCGACGACGTCATCCGCGGGCTCACCCTGTGGCTGGGCCTGTTCGCGCTGCTGTTCATCTGGCTGCAGCTCCAGCAGATCATCACCGGCGTCTACGCCCCCGAGGTCGCCGCCGGTCGGGCGACGGCGGCCAAGATCACCGCCCCGGTCTACTGGTTCGCGATCGGCCTCGTGGTGATCGCGCTCGCGTACATCTTCGCACAGGCGGTCAAGCCGCAGGTGTTCACCGTCAGGCGCTCCATCGTCGCCAGCGTGCTCATGCTCGCGGGGACGCTCGTCGAGAAGATCTTCTTCGTCGTCGAGGGCCTGATGTACCCGCACATGTACATGTACTACGGAACGCCCGGGACCTACTTCCCGAGCATCATCGAGATGATGTCCATCGCCGGCACCATCGCGCTGTGTACGCTCTTCTTCATGGGCGTGATCAAGGTTGTCCCGGTCATCGAGCTCCACGCGATCGAGGAGCTCCGTGGTGAGGAACACGGCTCCTCGGAGGTGGAGGAGCGATGACGTGGGAGGTCATCGCGCCCGGCACCTGGGTCATCTTCGCGGTCATCGGCCTGCCGGTGTACACCGTCGTCATCGCGTGGTTCCTCGGCAAGCCGCGCACCCTGAAGACGTCGGTGATGGGCGTCGCCTACCTGGTCAGCTTCATCGCCTCGGTCTGGATCGGCCTGTTCCTGCTGACGATGCTGATCCGGTTCGTCTTCCCGGCGGCGATGTAGGCGACGCGGACGCGCAGCGCTTTTCACACTTTCACACCGGACTCCTCTCGTTCCGTCGCGACCGTCCTACCAGTTCCGCCCACCGACGTCTCGGCTGCTGCGCCGCCGGCCCGAAGCGCGCCGCCGGCCCGAAGCGCGCCGCCGGCCCAAAGCTAAAGCCTCATACGCCGTCGGCACGTCGGACCGCGTAGTACAATGACCGTATCCGAGGACGAACTCCGAGAGCGGCTCGCCGCGATCGAGGACCCGCTCGTCGGCGAGGACATCGTCTCGATGGGGCTGGTCAACGACGTGCGCGTCGACGACGGGACCGCGTCGATCTCCCTGGCGTTCAACACCCCGTACGCGCCCGCCGAGCTGGAGATCGGCCAGGCGATCCGCGACGTCGTCGCCGACGCCGGCCTGGAGCCGGACCTCTACGCGGAGGCCGGCGCCGACCACGGCTTCGACGAGGAGGTCATGCCCAACGTCCGGAACGTGATCGCCGTCGCCTCCGGCAAGGGTGGCGTCGGCAAGACGACCGTCGCCGCGAACCTGGCGGCCGGGCTCGAGCAACTGGGCGCCCGCGTCGGGCTGCTCGACGCCGACATCCACGGGCCGAACGCGCCCCGAGTCCTCCCCGTCGAGTCCGATCCGGGCATCACCCCCGACGAGAAGCTCGCGCCACCGACCGCCGACGGCGTGAAGGTCATGAGCATGAGCTTCCTCATCGGCGAGCAGGACGACCCCGCCATCCTCCGCGGCCCGATGGTCAACAACGTGATGACCCACTTCTTCGAGAACGTCGAGTGGGGCGCCCTCGATTACCTCGTCGTCGACCTCCCGCCGGGTACGGGCGACGCCTCCCTGGACCTGCTGCAGACGCTCCCGGTCGCCGGCGTCGTCATCGTCACGACCCCACAGCAGATGGCGGTCGACGACGCCCGGAAGGGCCTGCGGCTGTTCACGAAGCACAACACGCCGGTGCTCGGCATCGTCGAGAACATGAGCGCCTACCACTGTCCGAACTGCGGCGACGTGCACGACCCGTTCGGCCGCGGCGGTGCGGCCGAGATCTGCGAGGACTACGGGATCGAACTCCTGGGGTCGTTGCCCATCCACGAGGACTTCGGCGCCGACGGCAGCGCCGACCCCGTGGTCAAGGACGCGGACAGCCCGGTCCGCGAGCCGACCCGTGAGCTCGTCGCGGACGTCGCCGACCGGATCGGCGAGATCAACCGCCGGAAGGTCGCCGGGCTGCTGGAGGTCGGCGATCCGACCGACGAGGGGGAACCGGACGGCCCCTCGCCCACCGAACCCGGCCCCGGCCCGAAGCTGTAGCACCGACCCCGGTCCCGGTCCGAAGCTGTCGCACCGAACCCGGTCCCGATCCCGAGCCGTATCGTGGTTCGCCGGGCCGGTCACCCGGCTCGCGAGAACTGTCCGAAAAAACGCACCGCGACGTCCTCGACCACGCCGTCGTGGTCGTGAACCGCCGCTCAGAAGGACCCGGCCTGCTGTTCGATGACGTCCGAGGCGTTGCTCAGCTCGGCCGCCGAGACGATCAGCAGGTCGTCGAGGGTGACGATCCCTGCGAGCGCCCCGTCCTCGTCGACGACCG
>SLIW01000289.1 GCA_007135435.1 Natronomonas sp. | reverse complement strand
CTGATCAAGAACGAGGCGCACAACCCGACCGGGTCGGTGACCGACCGCGGCCTCGCGCTCGTCGCCGAGGCAGCTGCGAGGGCAGGTGCCGACACGCTCGCGCTGGCGACGACGGGCGACGGGGGGCAGTCCGCGGCGGCGTACGCTGCGCGCGCCGGGCTCCAGTCGCGCGTCTTCGTCCCCAGCCGCGCCTCGTTCGTCGCCAAGGCGATGATCAACGTCCACGGCGGCGACATGCGCGTCGTCGAGGGTCGGTTCGACGACGCGCGGGCGACCTACGAGCGCGAACTCGAGGACTCGCCCGCCGCCGGCGACCCTGAGACGTCCGGCGACGACGCCGAGACGTGGTTCCCCGCGGGGCCGTTCGACTCGCCGTTCCGCCACGAGGCCACGAAGCCCGTCTACCTCGAGGTGCTCGCGGACCTCGACTGGTCGGTCCCCGACGCCGTCGTCGTCCCGGTCGGCCACGGCGCGACGCTCGCGGGACTGTGGAAGGCGGCCAGGGAGGCGGAGGCGGTGGGCCTCGTCGACGGGACGCCGCGGTTCTACGCCGCCCAGCCCGACGGGTGCGCGCCCGTGGTCGAGGCACTCGAGGCTGGCACCGACCCGGAGCCGTGGGAGGTCCCCGACACCGTCGTCGGGCGCCTCGAGGTGCCCGATCCGGCTGGCGGGCTCCCGGCGGTCGAGGCGGTGCGGGCCAGCGGCGGCGGGGGCGTGGCGGTCGACGACCAGGACCTGCTCGACAGCGCCGCCACGATCGCCCAGCACGAGGGCCTGGAGGTCAGCGTCGCCTGCGGGGCGGCCGCCGCGGGGGCCTGGGAGCTCGTCGCCGACGGGGCCATCGACGCCGACGAGACGGTCGTCCTCGTCAACACCGGCGCCGGCAGCAAGGACGCGGACATCATCCGGAGCCGGCTGATGGGTCGCGGGATGTGACCTCGGGCCCCGGTCCTGCTCAACCGGGAGGCCGACCCGGGTGCCGCTTCTCGTCCTTCGGACCACCCCGCCGGGCCGCTCGCGACTGCGCTCTCGGCGGCATATCGTTCGTGTATTCGTCCTTCGGCGACTCGCTCGTCCGTGAGAGTATGGCCGACGCTGGTGTTCCCACCTCATTCGTAGGACTGGAGCGTGGCCGAGCCGATCGCGATCTCGAGGAGGGCGTAGTCTGAGGGGTCGTCGTCGCCGCCGTCCGTCTCGAGGTCGTCGGTCGCCTCGGCTGACGCTCCGTCACTTGGCTCGTCGCCCCCATCGTCACTTGGCTCGACGCCTCCATCGTCGTTTGGCTCGTCGCCTCCTTCATCGCTTCCCCCATCACTTCGCCCGTCGCTCCCCTCAGCAGCTCCCTCGTCGTCGTACGCGTCGAAGATCCAGCCGCGGGCCTCCTGCATGCGCTCCGGATCCTCGACGACGGTGGCCCGGCCGAGCATCGTCACGGTCCACTCCACCCCGCCGTGGCCGTCGGTCTGCTCGATCGAGAGCCCGACGCGGGGGTTCCGCCGGACGTTCTCGAGCTTCTTGCCCCCGGTCAGCACGGAGACCGTCCCGTCGCGGTAGCCGTACCACACCGGCGCGACGTGCGGCCGGTCGTCGACGGAGGTGGCGAGGTGCACGGAGAGCGGCGCGTCACGGATACGCACCTCGATCGCGGGATCCAGCGCCATGGAGTGTATACGCCACCAGTGGGTATAGCGCTGCGTCCGATCCCGGCGTAATCCGGCCGGCCGGGTGACGCGGTCGTCGGTCACCAGCGCCGCCGCCGTCCGCCGATGGACCCTGCCGCTGGATGGGCCAGTCGGCCCTGAGGGCGCCCCTCACGCCACGCTTTTATCGGTCCGTCGGGAAGGGGCGGGTGACGACGATGACCCTCCTCGCGACGCTGGTCGCCGGCGTCCTCTTCGGACTGGCGCTGGCGGCACCACCGGGGCCGATGAACGCCATCATCGCCGAGGAGTCGGTGCTCCGGGGGTGGCTCCAGGGGTTCAAGGCCGGGTTGGGGGCGATGACGGCCGACCTCGCCTTCCTCGGACTGGCGCTCCTCGGCGTGGTCGCGGTCGTCGAGCGGGCGCCGACGCTCCGGAACGCGATGGTCGCCGTCGGCGGGGTGCTCATGTGCTACTTCGCCTACGGCGCCCTCCAGGGCGCCTCGGAGAGCTTCCGCGAGGCGGCGGCGGACGGGGGCGTCGAACCCAGCCGTGGCTTCTGGAAGGCGTTCGCCCTCGGGCTCACCAACCCCTACCAGATCCTCTTCTGGCTCACGGTCGGCGTCGGGCTGCTGTCGCCCGGCCGGATCGACGTGCTGGCGTACGCCAGCGACGCCCTCGCGGGGCTGGTGGTCGTCCAGACGGGCCACCCCGCGCTGCTGGTCGGGCTCTTCGGCGGCATCGTGGCGTGGATCGTGGCCTTCCCCGCGGCCCTGGTCGCCGCCGAGCGCCGGATGGACGCGCTGGCCCCCGCGGTGGCCCTCGCCAGCGCCGCGCTGCTGGCGCTCTTCGGCGTCTACTTCCTCTACGACGCCGCCAGCGGGTTCGGCCTCGTCGGCTGACGTCGCCCGTTCCAGCGGGCCCTCACCTCAGGCGTCGAACCGGGTGGACGCGGGCGGGTCCATGTCGGCGATCTCGTCCTCGAGCCACTCCCTGAACCACCGGACCCGCTTGATGCGCTGGTGGGCGATGCTCTCGGCGGTGTCCGAGCGGATCCTGGCGATGGCGTCCTCGCCGCGCTCGAGGACGCGCTCGACCATCTCGTTGGCGTCCATGTGGGTGCGCGCCTCGTAGCCCATCCGCAGGAGCATCAGGGTGGTGCCGTTCGCGCCCACCTTGTCGAGGAGGTCCGCCTCCATCAGACACCGGGTCTCCAGCGGGACGTCCGCGAGGTCGCCGTCGTAGGAGTGCTCCTCGACGGCGGTGCACACCTGGTCGACGAACGACTCGGGGTAGTCCGTCCGCGACTCGAGGTACTTCCGGGCGACCCGGGCGCCGGCCGTCGCGTGGACGTCCTGGTCGGCCTCCAGCTTCGCGATGTCGTGGAACAGCGCGGCGACGCGCGTCACGTCGACGTTCGCCCCCTCCTTCTCGGCGATCTCGGTCGCCAGCTCGGTCACGTTGAGGATGTGGTTGTACCGGTAGGCGGCGGAGTGCCACGGGTACCAGCGCATCCGCCCGCCCTCCTCTTCGGCCTCCACGCTGGCGGCGAGGTAGTCGTGGACGAACCGCTTCATCTCCTCGAACTCCTCCTCGGAGACGGGCGACTCACGGATCTCAACGCCCATGTATCCACCCCCGACCGGGATATCCCACGAGAGAGTATGCGTCGTCGGTCATGTTACGCGAAAAAAGGCAGGTTCGACTCTTTAGGCTTACGACACTCTCATCACCCGACGGCGGTCGGTCGGGCAGGCCGTCGACGACCGCCGAAACCGGGCGACGAAGCGACGGCGGGCGGGCCGGCTCGCCACCGCAACCGACCGACAATCGTGCCACAGGGCGGCACGGGTTTATATCCCTGCCGATGACCTTATCAGCGCCGCCGGCGTCCGTCGTCGTATGATGCTGCCCACGCACGCGCTGGTGGGGATGGCGCTCGCCGTCCCGCTGGCGGTGCACTCGCCGACGCTCGCCACCGCGGCGCTCCTCGGGGGGCTCGTCGGGGGCGTCCTGCCGGACCTGGACCTCTACTGGGGCCACCGGCGGACGCTCCACTACCCGACGCTCTACCCGCTGGCGGTCGTCCCGGCCGCGATCGCCGCGTTCGTCTGGACGCTGCCGGTGACGGTCGCCCTCGCGGTCGCCCTGCTGGCCGCGGCCGCCCACTGCCGGATGGACGTCTACGGCGGCGGCCTCGAGCTCCGCCCCTGGGAGGGCACCTCCGACCGGGCCGTCTACGACCACGTCCGCGGGGAGTGGCTGCGCCCCCGGCGCCTCGTCCCCTACGACGGCTCGCGGGGCGATCTGGCGCTCTCCGCGATCGCTGGGGTCCCGCTCGTGGTCCTCCTCGACGGGGTATTCGCGGCCGCCGCGGGCGCGGCCCTGGTGGTCGCGGTCGTCTACACGCTGCTCCGCCGCCAACTGGCCGACCTCGCCGCCTCGGTCTTCCGCCGCGTCCCTGCCCCGCTGGCGGGGTACGTCCCCGAGCGGTACCTGCACTGACCGCCCAGGGAACGTCGTGGGTTGCGAGAGAGTCGAGAAATGTCCGGGGATTGATATTTCCGTTACTTCGAAAACAATAGTCACGGACGCGTACGATACTTCGAAAACAATAGTTTCGATTCCAGCCAATACTTCGAAAACGATAGCGACTCAACCCAGGACGATTCTCGGAGAGCCTGGAGTCAGGTAGACGGAACCCAACAGTATGGTCGGACGGGTGATCCGACCGACCGAGTCAGTTCCGTCGTAGCCGGATTTCGTCCTCCGTGATGGTGTCCACGTTCGTCCGGTCGAGCTTGTACGTCTCCTCGTCGGCCTCGCCCCAGCCGAGCGCGGACTT
>SLIW01000277.1 GCA_007135435.1 Natronomonas sp. | reverse complement strand
GCCGCTTCCTACGACAACGGCCCGCATAAAGGCTCGTCAGACGGTCGACCGACGAGCGTGTGAGGTCCTCGACCGACGAGCGTGTGAGGTCCCGGGCGCCCCCTTCCCGAGGGCACGGATTACGGATGGACAGTTACTCTGTCGGGGTGCGAGTGGACAGTGACTCTGTCGGGGTGCGAGTGGACAGTGACTCTGTCGGGAGTCCATCCGAGGTCAGGAGCTGGCCGGGGAACGCCAGGGCGGTCGACACCACCTTCCGATCTCCGGTTCCGATAGGTCTCGTGCCGGTCTCCACCGACCAGATCTCCACCGATCTGATCTTCGCTGACCTGGCCCGCACAGCCCCCAGCTGCGCGGACGGCAAACTGGCAAGGTTAATCGGCCACGGCCCACAACTCTCGACAATGAGCGCCTCCGCCGAGGGTGCGTCGGACGAGCGGTCGTCGGGTCAGCGAGCGTCGCCCGGGGGCGCTGTGGCGGCCTCCCTCGGCCTCGGCATCGCCGGCCTCCTGACCGGGCTGCTTGTGGGCCTCCTCGGTCTGTCGATGCTGAGCGTCGTCGTCGCCGTGGAGCCGAACACCGCGCTGACGAGCGCCGTCAGCGTGACCGCCCAGGGCGTCGGCCTGGTCGTCGTGGTGGCGCTGTACCTCCTGCATCGCCAGAAATCGTGGTCCTACCTCCGCGTCCGCTGGCCCTCCCTCCGGGACCTCCTCTGGACGGTCGCGACGACCATCGGGCTCTTCGCCGCGCTGGCCGCCCTCCTCGTGATCGTCCAGCAGCTGGGTCTGTCGCCCACCGAGCACTCCGTCGCCGAGGCCGGCCAGCAGAACCCGGAGATCCTCCTACCGCTCATCCCCCTGTCGGTGCTCATCACGGGGCCCGCGGAGGAGCTGCTCTACCGCGGGGTCATCCAGACCCGGCTCCGGGAGTCGTTCGGCACGGTCGCCGCGGTCGCCCTGGCGTCGGTCGTCTTCGCGGTCGTCCACGCGCCCGCCTACGGCCTCGGCGCTGGCCTCGGCCCGGACCTCCTGACGACGCTCGTCATCCTCTTCATCCTGGGCGCGTTCCTCGGGGCCGCCTACGAGTACACGGGGAACCTTGTCGTCCCCGCCGTCGCCCACGGCCTCTACAACGCCGTCGTCTTCGGCACGCAGTACGCCACTGCCACGGGCGTCATCTAGGGCCTCCTGGCAGCGAGAATCGGACGTCAGCCTGTGCCGTCGGACATCGAGAATCGGACGTCAGCCTGTGCCGGAAGTCGTCCTTCGCCGGAAGTCGTCCTTCGCCGGAAGTCGTCCTGTGCTAGACGTCAGCTAGCGCCGAGCGACGGATCGGGCGCTACGCCGAGCGGGACGCCTGCTCGGTGGCGAACCGGAGTACCGCCGCCGCGATGACCTCCCGGGCGCGCTCGACCTCCGCCCACTCGACGGTCTCGTCGGGGTGGTGGGCCTCCGAGATGCTCCCCGGGCCGAAGAGGACGGTCGGGATCCCGGCGTCGACGAGGTGTCGCGAATCGGCGCCGTAGGTCGCCCCCTCCGGCGCCGCGTCCCCGAGCCCGGCGGCGGCCATCCCCGCGCGGACCGCCTCCACGATCGGTTCGTCGGCGGCGATCTCGCTGGGCTCGAACTGCACCGAGAAGCGCTCGAACTCGGGTGGGTGCGTACGGAGCCACGGGTCGTCGTCGACGACCGTCGCGAGCCGCTCGCGGAACGCCGCCTCGACCTCCGCGACCGTCTCGCCGGGGAGGACCCCGATCCGGAACTCCGCGGTCAGGTCGGCGGGGACCGTCGACGCCCACGAGCCGGCCTCGACGGTCCCGCAGACCACCGGACACGGGACGGGGAACCCCGCGTAGAGGGGATGGGTCACCGCCTCCCCTCGCTCGGTCTCGAGGGCAGCGAACGCTCGCCGGATCGCCTCGAACCGCGGGAGCACGTCCTCGCCGACCCACCGCGTGGCCGCGTGCGCACTCTCGCCCGTCAGGCGGAGCCGGGCCATGAGGCTCCCCTGGCAGGCGACCACCGGCCGGAGCTCGGTGGGCTCGGCGACGATGGCCGCGTCGCGCTCGAACGGGTAGGGGTTCGCGAGGGCCGCCGTGGCCGCCCCGTACCCGCCGTCCTCCTCGCCCGCGACGGCCTCGACGACGATCCGGGCGTCGGCGTCGGCTGCCCCCGACGCGACCGCCGCGTGCGCGTCCAGGGCCGCCCCGACGCACGCGGTCACCCCGGCCTTCATGTCCGCCGCCCCGCGGGCGGTGAGGGTCTCGACATCGTCCTCCTCGTCTCCGTCGACCTCGCCCGTTTCGGCAGGTTCACCCGGCCCGGCGTCCCCGGTCCCATCGTCCGTCGCCCCGCCCCCGCGCCAGACGGGCTCGAACGGATCGCTCGACCACTCCTCCCGCGAGGCGGGCACCACGTCGAGGTGTCCGTTCAGGACGACCGTGGGATACCCGTCGCCACCGGCCGGATCGGCGTCGCCGACCCCGAGGACGCCCGCGACGCTCCGTCGACCATCGGTCGAGAGCTCGCCAGGGTCGTCAGGGAACGACGGGTGTCCGGCCAACAGGTCGGCGTCGGCCTCCCAGGTGTACGTCTCGAAGCCCAGCTCCTCGAGCCGCGCTCGCACCCAGTCCGCGGCGGGGGCCTCCTGGCCAGCGGTCGACCGGAACCGGCAGAGCCGGTCGGCGAAGGCCCGGGCGTCGAAGTCCATGGTGGCGACCTCACGGTCGAGGTACTAACGGTTACGGTTCCCGACCTCCGGTGGTGCACCGCAGCGCCGATCCACCTCGCAGAGGGAGGACACGGAGACGCGTCCCGCCACGCCTGGTGCGCCCTGTAGCGGTGCAGCGGTGCAGCGGTGCAGCGGCTACTCGATGCGCCGGACGGCCTTCTCGGCGACCTCCCTGGCCTCCTCGAAGTCGCCGCCGCCGAGCAGGCCCCTGGCCGCCCGCTTGCCCCACTCGACGGCGGGCTGGGTGAAGGTCTCGACGCCCAGGAGCTCCCCGTAGAGGACGCAGGCGGCCTCCATCCCGTAGAGCAGCCGCCCGACGCCCTCGGCGTCGAGGCGATCGACCTCGAGGCGGACGTTGGGGCGGCCGGCGGCCGCCAGGGACGCCTCGGTGGCCTCGAACTCCGCGTCGAGCAACTCGCCGAGCGAGCCACCCCCGAGGTACGACAGCTCCTCGAGGTCCGTCTCCGGGACGGCGAGGTCGTCCCGGTCGCGGGGGCGGACGAGTGTGACGAACTTGTCGCGTCTGCCGGCCCGGTAGAGCTGCAGCTGCGAGTGCTGGTCGGTGGCCCCGAGCGCCCGGACCGGCGTCTGCCCGAGGCCGTCCTTGCCCAGGCTCTCCGCCCACAGCTGGGCGAACCACTCCGCGAACGGCTCCAGGGCCTCGGCGTAGGGCATCATCACGTTGGTCGTGGCGCCGCGTGCCTCGAGGGCGTAAGCCACCGCGGCGTACGCGTACGCCGGGCACTCGAACAGCGAGGGCTCGAGCGCGGCATGCCCGGCGGCGCCACCCCTGAGCACCCGCTCGACGTCGCCGCCGAGGGCGGCCGCCGGCAGGAGTCCGACCGCCGACAGGGCGGAGTAGCGCCCCGGGACGCCCTCGGGGACCGGACACGTCGGCAGGTCGTGTTCGTCGGCGAGATCCCGGAGGGGGCCGGACTCCCCGGTGGTGACGACGGTGCGTTCGCTCCAGTCGACGCCGGCGTCCTCCATGGCCTCCCGGACGACGAGGAAGTTCGCCAGCGTCTCCGCGGTGGTCCCGGACCGCGAGACCACGTTGACGAGCGTCTCGTCGAGGGGGAGCTCGTCCAGCAAGCGGCGGACGTGGACCGGGTCGACGTTGTCGAGGGTGTGGTGGCCGCGCAGGCCGAGCGCCGTGGTCACGGTCTCGGCGCCGAGCGCCGAGCCGCCGATCCCGACGGTGAGGACGGCCGCGGGCCCAGGACCGGTCCCGCCGGCGAACGCGTCGACAGATTCGATCGCCTCGTGGAGGGCGGCCGGGTCGGCGTCCTCCGGGAGTGCCAGGCTGGCGTAGCCGAACTCGCGGTCCTCGACGGCCGCCTCGATCCGCTCGTGGGCGCGGTATACGCGCTCGTCGAGCCGCTCCAGCGAGGCATCCGAGACGCCCTGGGCGACCTCGCTCGCCAGCGCGTTGCCGATGTCGACGTCCATGGTCGACACGCACGGCCGGGTCACATAGGCGTTGGCGTTAGGCGTTGGCTGTGGCGGCCTGGCCGACGGGGGCTGCGAACCCGCGGCACGAGGAGACGGTGCCAGGAGGCCAGGCCAGGGCAGGGCAGGGCAGGCCAAGCCAGGCCAGGGCATGCACTACCGCAACCCTCGCCGGAACGCAGACCGGGCCAGAACACCGACCGGGCCAGAACACCGACCGGGCCAGAACACCGACCGGGCCAGAACACCGACCGGGCCGGACCGTCACGACGAGACAGAACGCGGAAGGCGGTCGGGCCCGTCCGTCCTCCCATGAGCGAGCG
>SLIW01000116.1 GCA_007135435.1 Natronomonas sp. | reverse complement strand
TGCAGACGGATCCATTGCAGACGGATCCATTGCAGACGGATCCATTGCAGACCGAACTATTGCAGACCCGACCGTACCTGACCTGACCGGCGAACATCCGACCGGACCATACCCATCCGGCGCAGACGGGATATGAAACCGAACGGGACGGGGACCTCATCACGCACCGACCCTACCGTCGCTCCGGCTTTGTTGAAACCCTCACATAATGACAGATTTCAGCGGCAGTGCTGATTACAGAGCGTGGGCCTTGTTTGGACGCCCGAATTCACGCGTGCTGGTGCCGGGATAGCCGAATCACTCCTAACAGCGCTCGAGCACAGATCGTCGGGAGCCACGCAGGAGTATTTGACAGCCAGATCAGGGCCGAGAGGGGCCCTGGCGGAGACGTCCCCTCACTCACGCGCAATCGCCGTGGCTGGTGCCCTGTCGTGGGGCCGCGCTGTGCCCGCATTCTCGAGTTCGAGTTCGGAGTGTGGGTCGAACCAGTACTGCTGTCCGAGTGTCGCGAGGACGATCTTCGCTTCCAGCATCGCGAGGGGCCGACCGAGGCAGGAATGGGGACCGGCCAGGAACGGGAGGAAGGTGAAGTCTTCCTGTCGTTCATCGGGGGTGGTCGTCTCCCACCTGGACGGCTGCCACGCTGCGGGTTCCTCCCAGAACTCCGGATGCCGGTGGAGGTTCCAGAGGGACAGGTGGACACGCATCCCCTCCGGGACGAGATACCCTCCAATCGTCGTATCGCGGGTCGCGCGCCTGGGGAGGAGGTTCACCGAGGGGTAGCGTCGGAGGGTCTCGTCGAGGATCCGATCTGTGACCTCCAGTTCACCAACCGTGTCCGGGGATGGTACCTCCCCACCGAGGACACTGTCCAGTTCCTCGTGGAACTGCGTGCGGACCTCCGGGTGCGCCCCGAGCTGGTGGAGCGCACAGGCGATCAGGTTCGCGGTGGTGTCGTGACCGGCGAAGAAGAGCGTCCGTAGATTGTCGTAGACCTCCTGGTCGGTGAGCGCGCTGTCCCGTTCGGCGCGGACCCTGACCAACGTCGAGAGGAGGTCGTCTCCGAGGTCCTGTCGTTCCTCACGTTCGTCGAGGAGGTGTCGGGCCTGCGCGTCGAGTATCTCGCACGCTTCGCGGTACCTGCGACGGGCGGGCAGGGGAACCCAGTCGGGCAACGCCCAGACGTGGTCCTTCATCAGGACGTTGAGATTCCCTGCGGCCCACCGGAGTTCCTCGTCCCCGCCGAGTTCGAGTTCGTAATCGAACAGAGTCTTGAACAGGATATCCAGGGTCAGCTCCCGAGCCGAGTCGTAGAGCGACAGCTCCTCCCCTGGCTCCCACCGGTCACGGCGTCGCTCGGTCAACCGTGCCATATCGGTGGCAAACGATTCCATCCGCCGCGGATAGAAGAACTCGGTCAACACCTGTCGCTGGCGCCTCCAGGTGTCCCCCTCGACCGCGAGCACGCCCTCGCCCGACAGGACGTCGAAGTCGTCGGTCTTCTCGAACGAATCGTTCTCCTCGATAAGTACCTGTTCGAAGTAGGCCGGCCGGGAGAGAATACAGTAGGTGCCGACAGCGGACACCTTGACAGTCGCGATATCCCCACACTCCTCGTTCACCGCATCGAGGAAGTCGAGATGACCGTCGCGCATGTAGGTGAACGTCTTCCCGACGAACGGTAACCCGGACGCCCGGGGAGGTTCTCGGGTTCCCATCAGTCTCACCTCGATCGGTCGCTGGTCCCGGAGCCAGCGAGCTGTGTGGGACGAGGTGGGCGACTCGCGTCACATGAGTAGACCACCTCCACTGGCGTCTCGTTCGGGTGGTATGTGCGGGGGTCGGAGCCGTGGTCGACCGTATCTCCGATCGAGGAGGTTCCGCTCCGTTCTACAGCCGAATCACCCCGGGGACGACGACGTTCTGGCATGGTAGCAATGGGCATCGGGCGGCCATAAATGTTGGAATCCGCCCCGGGCTGTGCTGAGCTCACGGTCTGTATACTGCACGCCGTTCTTCCCAGGGCGTGAGAATTTTCGACAGAGCCGTCGATTCCGGCAGGCCGGCGCCTACGCGTGCTCGACGCCCGCCATGAGCGTCTCGACGGTCTCGCGTCGCCTGCCGAAGAACTGCGGGTGGATCGCCAGCGTGACGACGTAGTCGTCGCCGGCCTCGACCGCGGCGCTGATGTAGAGGTAGACGTCGACGCCGCGACCCGCCTCGACGAGCCGTGCGTTCGCGGTGAACCGGCTGACGGTCGTCGACTCGCCACCGACACGGGTCTCGAAGGAGCCGTCCTCCTGGACGTCCCGGATCTGTTCGTAGCGCTCCTGCAGCAGCTCGGCGATCTCCACCGGCGCCATATCTGCAACGGGGTTGAACGACCGGCCGAGGATCCGGACCTGCGGGGTCGAGAGGATCGCGAAGACCGCCGCCTGCAGCCGCACGCCGAGGAACTCGAGCTCGAGGGCGCGGTCGTACTCGCCGATCACGTTGGTCACCTCGATCCGCCGGGTGAACCCGAAGCGCTCGAACTCCTCGACGACGGTGTCCTCGGTGGTCCGATGGTGGCTGTAGCCCGTGTCCGCCTGGACGCCGGCCGACAGGGTGGCCTCCGTCGCGGCGAAGGCCGCGCCGTCGCCGGTCAGCTGGCCCGTGCACCCGGCCAGCCCCACGGCGAGACCCCCACCGGCGCCCACCAGCAGCTCGCGTCGTGTCGCTCGCATACGAGCCAGGAGGTGTTAGCCGGTTATCACGTCGTCGGTTCCGTCGTCAGGACGGGCGTACCCGGCGAGAGACGGTGGTAGGATGCCCGTACGCGATCGTTTCCGGGTGCCATCGGTGCGGTCGGCGAAGCCGGTGTCCGGACATCCGGTGGCCACCCGGGGCAGGACCGTCGACATTGTTATGTCAAACCACACCAAACACCGGGCTGTCATGGCGGATGCCTACGTCAACGTCATCGTCCAGGCCGGCGCGGTGTCGGACGTCGCCCGGGAGATCGACGGCCTCGACTCGGTCGCCGCGGCGCACCTGGTGACCGGGGACTTCGACATCGTCGCACAGCTCGACCTCGACAGCAAGGAGGACATCCCGCGGGTGGTCACCGACGAGATCCACGCCATCGACGGCGTCAGGGACACCATCACGAACGTCGCGTTCGAGCCCTGACCGACGAGGCGGGGCGGGTGCTCCACTCCTTGAGGTCACCAGCCACCCGTGGTCGCCAGCCTTCCGAGGTCGCCAGCCACGCGAAGCCGCCACCATCGACGGACGCCCACCGCTTTCAGTCCACGGCGACGCCTCTTGTGGCGCCGACGCCAACCCCTGTATCGATGCCCCGACGCTCGACGGCCGACCTGCCGCTGCACTCCGGGTCGGCGCCGCGGTGGCTCTTCGACCGGATGGTCGAGCTGAGCGACGTCATCGCGGCCGCGATCGTCGACGAGTACGGGCGGGAGGCGCTCCTGCGGCGACTGTCGGATCCCTACTGGTTCCAGGCCCTCGGGTGCGTCCTGGGCTTCGACTGGCACTCCTCGGGCGTGACGACCACGACCATGGGGGCGCTGAAGGAAGCGCTCGATCCCCACGAGCACGGGGTGGCCGTGGTGGGCGGCAAGGGTGCGACCTCACGGAAGACCCCGGACGAGATCGACGCGAGCCCGCTCGACGTCCCCTCGGGGACCCGCGAGACCCTCAAGCGGACCTCGCGGATGAGCGCCGCGGTCGACAACGGGTGCGTCCAGGACTCCTACACCCTCTACCACCACACGATGGTCGTCGCCGAGTCCGGCGAGTGGTGCGTCGTCCAGCAGGGGATGAACGACGCCACCGCGCGGCGGTACCACTGGCTGTCCGACGGCCTGGAGAGCTTCGTCGAGGAGCCCCAGACGGCCATCTGCGCCCAGGCGCGACACCCGAACCCGCTGGACCTCACCGCCGAGGCCTCCGCCGAGACCCGGTCGGTGTCGGTCGACCTCGTCCAGGACGACCCGGTCCACCTGAAGCGCGAGCTCCAGGGACAGCGGTCGCTCGCGGAGTTCGGGGGCACCGACGCCGGAGGACGCAGTGGAGGGGACAGCGGTGCCAGCGGGCGGAGTGGTGGGGATTCACCGGGTGGCCTGGCCGGGCTGGCGGGCGCCCCCGACCTGACCATGCCGACCCACCACGAGCTCCGGCGGGCGGACCTCTCCGAGCGGGCGCTCGACCAGCTCCAGCGGGCCTACGAGGTCCAGCCGGACGACTACGAGGAGCTGGTGGGGCTCGACGGAATCGGCCCCGGGTCGCTCCGGGCGCTCGCGCTCGTCGCCGAACTGGTCTACGACGCCGAGCGCTCCCGCGAGGACCCGGCGAAGTACGCCTACGCCCACGGCGGCAAGGACGGCACGCCGTTCCCGGTCGACCGCGGCCGCTACGACCGGTCGATCCGGGAGATGCGCGCGGTGATCGAGGGCGCCGAGGTCGACCGCGAGACCCGACAGGACTCGCTGAAGCGGCTGGCGGCGCTGACGGCTGA
>SLIW01000151.1 GCA_007135435.1 Natronomonas sp. | reverse complement strand
CGGACAGAAGGCCGGTCGGACAGAAGGCCGGTCGGACAGAAGGCCGGTCGGACAGAAGGCCGGTCGGACAGAAGGCCGGTCGGTCGGTAGGCGACCACCCAATCCATACCGATCTCGGGCGAGATAACTTCCACTCCGCCCGGCGAACCCTTTTTGCGGAACGCGACCAACCCAGCGTCGTGTCACAGCGGGACGGCTCCCGGAGGTTCTTCCCGTACGAGGAGCCGTACGACCACCAGGCCGAGGCGATGGGGCGGATCCGCGAGGCCCTCGTCGAGGAGCGGGACGTCCTCTTCGAGGGGGCCTGCGGGACCGGCAAGACGCTGGCCTCGCTCGCACCGGCCCTCGAGTACGGTCGCGCGGCGGGCAAGACCGTCGTGATCACGACCAACGTGCACCAGCAGACCCGGCAGTTCATCGAGGAGGCCCGCGCCATCAACCGGACGGACCCCATCCGGGCGGTGGTCTTCCGGGGCAAGGCGTCGATGTGCCACATCGACGTCGGCTACGAGGAGTGCCAGGCGCTCCGTGACACCACCCGCGAGCTGGTGGACATGCAGGGCGATGTCGCGGAACTCGAGGAGCTCGAGCAGGAGCTCCTCGAGGCCAGCGGGGGTGGTGATGGTGGAGCGACCGACGCGAACGACGGCACGGGGGTCGTGGAAGAGGCGGACGCGGCGAACGCAGCGGAGGCGGTGGATACGGCGAACGCAGCGGAGGCGGTGGATACGGCGAACGCGACGGACGGGGCAAACGCGGTGGACGTGGCGAACGCGGCGGAGGCGGCGGAGGCGGCGGAGGCGCGGGGGGCGATCGTGGACGAGCTCGAGGAGCTCCAGACGGGGATCGAGGCGCTCCGCGAGGAGCGGAACGTCTGCGACCGGTACCACGAGAACCTCACGGGGGACACCGACGACTTCTACGCCTGGCTCTACGACGACGTCCGGACCCCCGACGAGATCTACGAGCGCGCCCACGAGGCTGGGCTCTGCGGGTACGAGCTGCTGAAGGACGGCATGGAGGGGGTCGACCTCGTCGTCTGCAACTACCACCACCTGCTGGACCCGATGATCCGCGAGCAGTTCTTCCGGTGGCTCGGCCGCGAGCCCGAGGACGTCGTGGTGGTCTTCGACGAGGCGCACAACGTGGCGGACGCCGCCCGCGACCACGCGACCCGGACGCTCGCCGAGCGGACGCTGGACGGTGCCCTCGACGAGCTCGCCGAGTCGGGGGACGCCCGCGCGGAGCCCGCGGCGAACGTCCTCCGCGCGTTCCGGACCGCGCTGGTGGATATCTACGAGGATTCGTTCGGCTTCGGCGACCGGGAGGCGGTCGACGAGGACTGGGAGGACGTCCCCATCGACAACGAGGAGGGCCGCGACGACCTCACGGTGGCGTTCCTCGAGGCCTACACGGGCCAGGGATTCCGGGCGGACCTCGAGGCGGCGGTCGCGCTCGGCGAGGAGCTCGACCGGCGGTACGAGCGGGCCTACAAGGACGGCGAGACGACGACCCGCCGGGAATGTCCCACGCTGGCCGCGGCCGCGTTCGTCGACGAGTGGATGGAGTCCAGCGTCGACCCAGGGCAGTACCCCGTCGTGGGCGTCCGCCGCAGCGAGACCGGCGTCGTGGGGCGCGCCGAGCTCTACACCTGCCTGCCGCGGCAGGTGACCGAGCCGCTGTTCGAGGAGCTCCACGCGACCATCCTCATGAGTGCGACCCTCCGGCCCTTCGACGTCGCCGCAGACGTCCTCGGGCTGGACGACCCGCTGACGCTGGCCTACGGCGAGCAGTTCCCCGAGGATCGCCGCCGGACCTACGCGGTCGAGACGCCCGCACTCTTCGCCAGCCGACGCGACGAGACCGGGATCCAGGAGACTGTCGGTGGGGTCGTCGCGGACGTCGTCCGGTTCACCCCGGGGAACACGCTGGCGTTCTTCCCCAGCTACGCCGAGGCGGAGCGGTACTACCACCGCTTCTCCGGCGACGCGACGCCGTACCTCGACGAGCCGGGCACCCGGGCCGAGGAGCTGCGTCGGACGTTCGTCGCCGACGACGACGCCGTCCTCTTCACCTCGCTGTGGGGGACCCTCGGCGAGGGGGTCAGTTTCGACGACGACGCCGCCCGTAGCGTGGTCGTGGTGGGTGTTCCGTACCCGCACCTCGACGATCGGATGGACGCCGTCCAGAGTGCCTACGAGGAGGCCTTCGGGGACGAACGTGGCGGGGACGGAGGGGATGGGGACGCCGGCTGGCGGTACGCCGTCGAGATCCCGACCGTCCGCAAGACCAGACAGGCGCTGGGGCGCGTGGTCCGCTCGCCGGAGGATTTCGGCGTCAGGGTACTCGTCGACGAGCGGTACACCGCCTCGAACCGGACGGAGCTGGGCGACTACAGCGTCTACCCCGAGTTCCCGCCCGAGGAGCGCCGCGAGCACATCGACGTCGCCCCGGAGAAGCTGAAGTTCGCGCTCCTGAACTTCTACGGCGACCTTGACGCCTACGATGGCGAGCCGCCGCGACCGGGGTAACTCGCCGAGACCGATCTCAGACACCGTGTGGACGGTGTTACGCCTTCGACAGGGAGACACGCAGGCGACATGGAGACCCGCAGGCGATACGGTGACACGCAGGCGACACGGTGACACGCAGGCGATACGGTGACACCCCGCTACCTGGGAGAACCGTCCTGACGGATGCTCCTACACGACCAGCGGGCCCACGTCCCACGCTCAGACCGGCAGCGCGATCCGTTCGGCGGCCTCGCGGTAGTCGGCGGCCCACACCAGCAGGCCGTCCACGGTCCACGCCAGGTCGAGTTCCCGGCCCGCCAGCCTGTCGGCGTCGCCCCCGCGGGCGATCGTGACGTGGGGGACGTAGCCGTCGCCCTCGATGCCCTCGACGGGGTCGAAGCGCTCGCAGAGCCGCCGGTGGATCGCCTCCAGGCCGGGCGACTCGACGGCGAGGTACGCGACCGGCGCCCGGCCGGTCGGTGGATCCGTGAAGACGTCGACGCCGGTGACGCGGGCCTCGAATGGCGTCGTCCCGACGAGTCGGGCGCGGACCTCCCTGGCGAGCGTCCCGGCGTCGCCCTCTCCGAGTCGCTTGACGACGAGGGTGTGACGGTCACGCGGCGTCGCCTCCCGACACTCGGCGGCCAGCCCCCTGGCGAGCCGGGACACCGCCGTCGGGACGGGTGTGTTCAGGCTGTACACTAGATGTAGTCGAGGAAGTACGCGATGATGAGGGCGACGATGAGGATCGCGACGAGCCCGCTGATCGACGCGAGGATGGCGACGAACCGCCCCACGACCTCGAGGACGAGGATCACGATCACCAGGATCAGGACGATCTTCAGCAGGTCCTCCACGTCGAGCGCGCCTCGCGTACCCATGACCTGGCGGTGCGCGGTGGTCCGCCATAAGCCCTGTGGCCCGTCACGCGGCTGTGTCGGCGTGGGTCGCTGATGGACACGAGAAGGTCCAGACGGCCCTCGGTGCGCTACCGCCGCACGGACCGCGTTGCGGTTCTCGAGGCGGCTGTGCCGGTCGCATCCGGTACCGATCGCGTCGAGTGTCGATCACGTTAGGTGCCGGTCGCGGTGGTCCTGTTCGCGGTGGGGAGCGAGCCCTGCGGGACCTGCGGGCTCCGCGACGGTCACCGCGGAGTTTTTCTTCCCTCCGGGCCAGTCGTGGACAATGGGTGAGTCGCGTGCCTCGCTGGGGGTCCTGTGCGTCGTGGCGATCGTCACGGGCGTGGCAGCGATCGCCGTCGGCGTCACCGGAGTCGGAGCGATAGAGGACGAACCGATCGACGGGCAGTTCCTGGTCGAGCTCGAGTCGTCCGGCGACGCCGAGGTGGAGATCTCGGCCGCACTCAACCTCACGGACGACGAGCAGCGGGAGAGCTTCGAGCAGCTCGAGGACGACGAGTCGGTCCGGGAGGCGATCGCCGAGGGCTTCCGGGAGGACATGCAGTTCGTCTCGCGGGAGGCCAGCCGTGAGACCGACCGCGAACTGATCGTGGGCGAGGTCACGGTCGAGACCGAGCGGGACGGCGACGACGTCGGCGTCGTCACCTACCGGTTCCGGTGGGAGGCGCTCGCGGCGGTCGACGACGGCCGGGTCGTCCTCGCCGAGCCGTTCTCCCTGTACGACGAGCTGGACCGCGAGCTGGTCGTCGTCGCCCCCGAGGACCACGAGCTCGTCTCCGTGACGCCGGAGCCCGACGAGTCGAACGCCACCAGGGCCTCCTGGGCCGGCTTCACGCCGCTCGATGGCTTCGAGGTGGTCACCGAGGCCGTCGAGACCGACGACGAGGACGAAGTCGACCAGGACGACGACGCGACGGAAGCCGAGGGCGATGGAGCCGGGTTCGGCGTGATCATCGCCGTCGCGGCGCTCGTCACCGCGGGCCTCCTCGCGCGCGCCAGGAGAGGGTGATTGATGGCGGGTGGCCGGTGGCTGGTGGCCGTAGCGATGGCCGGCGGCCGGCAAGGGGTGAGTGACCAGCAGGGAT
>SLIW01000065.1 GCA_007135435.1 Natronomonas sp. | reverse complement strand
GTTCGAGAACGCCATCGCGCTGCAGACCGCCATCGGTGGCTCGACGAACGGGGTCCTCCACCTGCTCGCGCTCGCCGCGGAGGCCGGGATCGACCTCGACCTCGACGACTTCGACGAGATCTCCCGGCGGACGCCGAAGATCGCCGACCTCCAGCCCGGCGGCTCCCACGTGATGAACGACCTCCACGAGCTCGGCGGCGTACCGGTCGTCGTCCGCCGGCTGCTCGAGGCCGACCTGGTCCACGGCGACGCGATGACGGTAACGGGTCGGACGATCGCCGAGGAGGTCGGCCACCTCGAGGAGACCGGTCGGCTCCCACCGGACGACGAGATCGACGCGGAGTTCCTCTACACCGTCGACGAGCCGCTGTACCCCGAGGGCGCCCTCAAGATCCTCCGGGGCAACCTCGCGCCGGACGGCGCGGTCCTGAAGGCGACCGGCCAGGACCAGTTCCACCACGAGGGTCCGGCCCGCATCTTCGAGGACGAGGAGGCGGCCATGCGGTACGTCCAGGAGGGCGAGATCGCCTCCGGGGACGTCATCGTCATCCGCAACGAGGGGCCCCAGGGCGGCCCCGGGATGCGCGAGATGCTCGGCGTCACGGCGGCGGTCGTGGGCGCCGGCCACGAGGACGACGTGGCGCTCCTCACCGACGGGCGGTTCTCGGGCGCGACGCGCGGCCCGATGATCGGCCACGTCGCCCCGGAGGCGTTCGTCGGCGGGCCCATCGCGGCCCTCGAGGAGGGCGACCGGATCACCGTCGACATCCCCGCTCGCACCATCGACGTCGACCTCTCCGAGGCTGAGCTCGAGGCGCGGTTCGACGACTGGGAGGCGCCCGAGCCGGCGTACTCCTCGGGCGTGCTCGCGAAGTACGGCCTGGCGTTCGGCTCGGCGTCGAACGGGGCGGTCACCAACCCCGGCGTCAGGCAGGACTGATCGAGGGCTGCAGCGAGGAGGGTCCGTCGTCCGTCGGGTCCGACCAGCGGTGGTACGGTCCCGTGACGACTCAGCGGCACGTCCGAACCGTTAACCGACACCCCACCGAACGACGGTCCATGGCGAGCGTCCCGATGGTCATGCAGCAGATCCGGCGTGCCCGCCGGGAGTGTGCGAAGCCACCGTCGGTCGGCCAGTTCCGCGCGTACGAGGCCGCCTACCGTCGGATCTTCGAGGCGCTCGACGAGCACGCCGGCGAGGAGTGCCTCGACGAGGTCGCCGAGTGGGCCCTCGAGTGGACCCGCCGACAGCAACGACTCCCGAGTCCCTCCCGTCTGCGGGCGGAGGCGCGGGAGGCCTGCGAACGGCGCGAGGTCGACGTTCCACCGGCATCTCCGCTCCTGGAGTGACCGTTCGGGAGCGGTCGCTGCGTGAGCGTTCCGGAGCGCTCCCGGCGTGACCGTCAGAACCGCCCCTCCTGGTCGCCGATACCGAGCCGCTCGCCGAACTGGTCGAGCTCGTCGTACATGTCGGTGCCTCGCGACTCGCCGGGGAGGATGTCGCCCAGTGCGGCGCCGAACGCCGCCGCTGCCCAGATGACTGAGATACGTGCCAGCGCGACGGAGGGGTCCTCCCACCCCTCGACGCGGCCCCACAGGGTCATCGTGATCGTCGCGGTCGTGAAGGAGATGAGGAGGACCGCGAGGAAGCGTCGCGGGACGACTCCGAGGATCGGGCGGTGGATGGCCACGTCCCGGAAGTCCGCGTAGTAGAGCAGTCCGGCGGCGATGCTGGCCACGAAGACCACGTTCAGCGCGAAGAAGATCGGCGTCTCGACGAAGTGGTCGCCGATGTCGTAGACGCCGTCCTCGACGAGCAATGGCAGCGAGAGGAGGATGCTGCCGACGAACGCCTCGGCGACGTCCCTCCGGGTGAGCTTCCGGATCCGCTCGCCGACGCCGTCGACAGAGAGGCGGTCGACCAGCGAGATGGTCTCTCGGACTTCGCGCCGCTCGTGCGGGTCGTCGACCGTCCCCTCGAGCTCCTCCAGCTGCGAGAGGACGTCCTCGATGGTCGTCTCCCTCGGTCTCTCGCGTTCGCGTGTCATACCGCCCGGTCGCACGTGGGGTCGAAAAAGGTTGAGACCCGACGCCGGTATGACCCGTCGCCAGGACGACTCGTCGCCGGTATGACCCGTCGCCAGGACGACTCGTCGTCGGGACGACCGACGCCGGGACGACCGAGTTCGGTGCGACCCGGGCCGACCCCTCCGAGTGCGACCCGGGCCGGCCCGGGCCGGCCCGCGAGGAACCCTCCGCGGAGCTACTCCTTCCCGAGGGCCTCCTCGCGGAGCCGCTCGCCCTCGTCCGTGGCGACGGTGAGCTCCGGGACCGCGGCAGGCGTGCGATCCTCGTCGATGGCGACGAACACGAAGTACGACTCCGTCGTCCGCTCGCGCTCGCCGGTCAGCGGGTCCTCGGCGTAGGCCCGCACCCGGACGCGGACGCTCGAGCGGCCGGCGCCGTAGACGTACGCCTCGAGGAGGGCGATGTCTCCGATCTCCAGGGGGAGCTCGAAGTCCACGGAGTCGATGTGGGCGGTCACACAGGCCCGACCGGCGAACCGCATCGCGCTCATGGCACCGGTCTCGTCCATCCAGTGCAGGACGTTCCCCCCGTGGGTCGTCCCGAGGTTGTTGGCGTGGTGTGGCTGGATGCGGTTGCGGTCCTCGATGAACGTCTCCATCAGGTCGACCATGACGGCGCCGTTCGCCCGCCCGGGTAAGAAATCCACCGGGGCTCGACGCACACGTCGCTCGTACCCGTCGGTCGGCGTCCATTGAGGGCCGTCACCCGGCGAGACCCTGGCGGTTACTCCTCGCGGGTGATGACGACCGGTTCGTCGAGATCGGCGTGGCCGATCCGCACGCTGTGTCGGGTGTGGCGGGCGTGCGTCTCGGCCCACCGCCGGGCGGGCCGCTCGGCGAGGAACTCCTCGCCGTCCGGACAGCGCCGGCAGTCGGCGATCCACGGCGTCACGGTATCGGGGAAGTGACCGGTGTGGCGCCGGTGGTCCAGGGCGAACCGCTCGACCGCCCGGTTGCCGATCTGCAGCTCGTCGAGCTCGTACCGGAGGTCCCACTCGGCGTCGCACCTGGAGCATTCGACCTGGGGGACGTCGTCGACGCGGTCGGACGGTCCGGGGCCGTCCTGGAACTGATCTGCCACGCGGTTCGATTGGCCGCCAGCCCCTTTAGCGGCTCGGTCGGCCGGTGTGGCGGGTCGGTCGGCCGGTGTGGCGGGTCGGTCGGCCGGTATGGCGCGTCGGTCTCGGTCGGGCGACAGCCAGACTCACCGTGGCCGATCCTCCCATGTCGGGCCACGACGGGTCTCGATCCCGTTCGAGGCCGACGAACGGAGCGCTGCTCGTCGAGTCGTCCGCGCTCAAAAATTCCGACCGAGTGGTCGTGGTACGGATCGAGTGCCTCCGGGAAAGGTGCCGAGAGGCGGACGCCGTCGCTCCGCTCAGGGTTCGTCGTCTTCTTCGCCGGGTTCCTCTTCCTCGTCCTCTTCGCCGGGTGCTTCTTCCTCGTCCTCTTCGCCAGGCTCTTCGTCTTCCTCCGGCTCTTCCTCTTCCTCCGGCTCTTCCTCTTCTTCAGGTTCTTCCTCCGGATCCTCCGGTTCTTCCTCCGGATCCTCCGGTTCTTCCTCCGGGTCTCCGCATCCAGCGACGGAAACGGCGAGTGCGGTTGCTCCGACGCCACCGATGAACGCACGACGGTCAAGTTTGTCTCTCATCTGCAATCGCCACGTAGGCGTACGCCAATATGTTTAATATGTTCAGACAAAGCGGCAAAATAGAGTTGTTTTTAATATTATCGGGGTGATTAGCGTGTGATTATTAACACTTGGGCGATAGTGACCACCTCCGTGTCGCAACGCACGACGGCGGCGGTTGTCGTTCGTGGGCCCCCGATCGGCCGCTCCGGGACTCGGATCGTGCGGATAATTGACATGCCATCCCTTTAAGACGGAGTTTTAGGTTCCCGTTACTCCCGCTTCGCCCCGGCGATCGGTTGGCGCGCGGTCGCCGTGCGCCGATCGGGGGGTGTCCCACAGCCGATTCTGCCGATCCGGGAGTTCGGTCACTCGCCAGATCTGTGTCGAACGCCCCTCGCTCGATTCTCGGGGTCGATCTACGGAGCGACGCTGGTTGGCTCGCGATCGCGACAGCCTCGCGTGCCCTCGGCGTCGCTCACGCTGAAGCGTCGCAAGGTACGAATGAGACCGCCGGAAGACTCGCTGCGCTCACGGCTCACGTCGTTCGCCGTTCGCGCTGCCGAGACGCTCACGAGGCTCGCGTCTCGCTCCCTCACGTCTTCCGTGCTCCCATATTCGCTCCGCGAAAAGTGGGACCGCCGTCGCGTCTGCGACGCGACGAGGGTCCGCTCACTCCGTTCGCGGACCCGCCGAGAGTCGAACTCGGATCGTTCGTCTCTCGGGTCGCTCGCCATACGCGACACAGGGAGGCTCGCGGCGCTTCGCTGTCGCTCAGCACCGCTCGCCGGATTGTGTCGCG
>SLIW01000300.1 GCA_007135435.1 Natronomonas sp. | reverse complement strand
TCAACATCTCGACGCGGCGGATTGACGGCGACGACCCAGAGGTTCCGGCAGATACCGGGCACCCCGACCAAACGGTCCTCGGTATCGACCTCGGCGTCAACTCACTCGCCGTCTCATCGACTGGCACGTTCTGGCAGGGAGACGACTACGACCACTGGTGCCGCGAGTTCGAGAGGCGACGCGGCGAGATGCAACAGCGCGGTACCCAAGCCGCGCACAACGCGCTGCGTCGCCTCAGCAAGCGCGAAGACGCGTGGTGCAAACAGTACATCCACACCGTCGCCAACGAAATCGTCGCAGAAGCCGTCGAACACGATTGCGACGTAATCGCGTTCGAGGACCTGACCGACATTCGAGAGCGTCTTCCGCAGGCGAAGTGGCACCACGTCTGGGCGTTCCGACGCCTGGTCGAGTACGTCGAGTACAAGGCCCCCGAACAGGGCGTTTCCGTGGAGCAAGTTGAACCGAACCACACGTCCCAACGCTGTTCTCGGACGAATTGCGGGTTCACGCACGACGACAACCGTCACGGAGAATACTTCGAGTGCCAGAAATGCGGCTACAAAGTGAACGCGGACTACAACGCCGCGAAGAACATCGGGTTACGCTACGCCCGGAAGCGAACACACAGACTCCGTTCCTCGCCCAAGTCGGGGAGCGGAGACGCAGAAGTAGACCTGCGTATAAATGGTGGGACGTTGAACGGCAACGGCTACCGGCGTATTGCCGGAGACTGATTGCCGGGAGTCCACATCAAAGCCCCACCCTCAAGGACCGAGGCGCGTATGCGCCGAGGGAAGTCGGGTGGGGCAGTTTACTCCACGCGGAACTCAATGGCGGCGCCCTGGCCGAAGCCGACACACTCCGTGGCAAGGCCGAGCTGGGCGTCGTCGCGCTTGTGCATCTCGTGAATCAGCGTCACCGGGAGGCGCGCGCCGCTGGCGCCCAGCGGGTGGCCGATGGCGATGGCGCCACCGTTGACGTTGAACCGCTCCTGATCGAAGCCGAGCTCGTCGCGGCAGTAGACGCACTGGGAGGCGAACGCCTCGTTGAGCTCGACGAGGTCGTAGTCGCCCGCCGCGGTGCCCGAGCGCTCGAACAGCTCCCGGCAGGCCGGGATGGGCCCGATCCCCATGACCTCCGGCTCGACGCCCGCGATGGCGTTGTTTCCGACCTCGGCCAGCTCGTCGAGGCCGTGCTCGTCGGCGAACGAGCGCGAGGTGACCATGAGCGCCGCGGCGCCGTCGGTCGTCTGTGAGGCGTTGCCCGGCGTGACCGTCCCCTTGGACTTGAAGACGGTCGGGAGCTCCGCGAGCTTCTCCGTCGTCGTCCCGGGCCGGAGGCCCTCGTCCTCGTCGACGGTGATCTCCTCGCCCTCGTCGTCGTGGCCCTCGATGGGGACGATCTCGTCGTCGAAGCGACCCTCCTCCGTCGCGGTGCAGGCGCGCTGCTGGGACTGGGCGGCGTACTCGTCCTGCTCCTCGCGCGTGACGTCGTAGCGCTCGGCGACCTCCTCGGCGGTCATCCCCATCTGCAGCGCAGCGATGTTGTGGTGGTCGTTGAGGCCGGGGTGGATCTGGCTGTTCCCGCCCATCTTGACGCGGGACATCGACTCGACCCCGCCGGCGATGATGCAGTCGCGCTGGCCGGCGCGGATGGCGTCGGCGGCGTTGATGACCGCCTCCGCCGACGAGGCACACCAGCGGTTGATCGTCGTCGCCGGGGTGGCCTCGCCGAGGTCCGACATGAGGGCGATGACCCGGGCCATGTTGTTGCCCTGCTCCTCGCGCTGCTGGGCGCAACCCCACTTGAGGTCGTCGACGTCCTCGCCGGTCAGCCCGGTCTCCGCGAGGATCGTGTCGATCAGGGGGATCGAGAGGTCCTCGGGGCGGACGTCGGCGAAGACGCCGTCCTCCTTGCCGAACGGGGTGCGGTACGCGCTCACCACGACGGGCGTGTCGTCGCTCATGGTCCTCCGTTTCGCCCGCAGCTACGTTAAACCTGCTACTCTGCAACCCTTGGCTCGTTAGGTGAGCCGCCAGAATGGTTTCCAATGTTAATCCGCCTGGCCGGATAGTGAAGACGGGGGCGCACCCCCCGACGCCCCCAGATAATGGGATGTGCCGATGGGTCAAAAACCGTCTACAGTGGATTCATTCTCTGAGAAAGGTCCGTCGAAAGCCGCCGCTATCGCGACGTCGGCTTACCTGTCGCTACCCACGTCAGCCTATCTGCCGCCCGCACTTCGGGCCCATACGGACGCCGCGCCAGCGCGTCGAGCCGTGGCGTGTCCCGTGGTGTCGGGGAGTGTCACGTGGTGCCGTGTCCCTTGGTGGCGAGGCGTGACCCGTGGTCCCGTGTCCCGTGGTGTCGGGGCTCGCTCGTCGAGCAGTTCGACGGGCTTATACGCCGCCCGCGGTAACGTTCCCGGGAATGAGCAGCCCCGAGTTCGAGGTCGTCGAGTTTCTGCTGACCGCTGCCATCTTCACCGAGAACCGAGACCTGGACGAGCGCGACCTCCCGCCGCGGTACCGCCGCGTCTTCTGGGAGGACGGCGAGGTCGAGCGACCGCTGGCGACCACGACCAACACCGCCGCGGCCGCGACGGGCGTCGAGCGCCCCTGGGAGGCCATCTCCGGGCTGATGTTCACCGACCGGGACGACTTCTCCGGGAAGATCGAGTTCACCGACCGGGAGATGGCCGAGTCGTGGCTCCTCGAGCGCATCACGGACGGCCGGCTCCGGAGCAACCCGACGCTCGCCTACGCCTTCGGTGACGACGGCGACCGCGAGGTCGACTACGAGACCGCCCGCGAGCAGAACCGTCCGATCCACGCCGACCGGGTGTGGATCGACTCGCTCCTCGAGGAGATGTTCGACGAGGACGAAGAGGAGATGCTCGACCTGGTGGAGGTCCGCGCCCCGGACGAGATCGAGATGACCCTCGACGACCTCGTGCTCACGACCGACCAGCAGGGCGAGATCGACAAGATCGCCAAGGCCATCGAGCACCGCGACTACCTCGCGGAGATCGGCCTCCGCGAGATCGGCAAGCTGCTGTTCGTCGGGCCGCCGGGCACCGGCAAGACCTCCGTCGCGCGGGCCCTCGCCCAGGACCTCGAGCTGCCGTTCGTCGAGGTGAAGCTGTCGATGATCACGAGCCAGTACCTCGGCGAGACGGCCAAGAACGTCGACAAGACCTTCGAGGTCGCCAAGCGGCTCTCGCCGTGCATCCTCTTCATGGACGAGTTCGACTTCGTCGCGAAGACCCGCTCGTCCGACGAGCACGCCGCCATCAAGCGCGCGGTGAACACCCTCCTCAAGAGCATCGACGAGATATCGCTCATCCAGGACGACGTCCTCCTCATCGGGGCGACCAACCACCCCGATCAGCTCGACACCGCCGCGTGGCGCCGCTTCGACGAGATCGTCAACTTCCCGAAGCCCGACCAGGGAATGCGCGCGGACATCCTCCGGATCGTGACCCGTCGGATGGACGTCGTGGACTTCGACCCCGACGCGCTGGCGGCCGCGACCGAGGGACTGACCGGCAGCGACCTCCGGCTCGTCCTCCGGGAGGCCGTCCTCGAGGCGCTCACCGAGGAGCGGACGACCATCACCCAGGCCGACCTCCTGGACGCGATCGAGGACTTCGAGGAGCGGGACAACCTCAAGAACATGGACGACTTCGACAACTGGGACGAGTCCCACCTCCCCTCGGAGACCGACGGCGGCAAGGAGGACGACGAGGGTGGCGACCAGGAGGACGAGGGTGGCGACCAGGACGCCGACGGTGACGGCCACGAACACGATCACGGTGGCCACGACGGACACCACCACGCCGACCACGACCACGCCGACCACGACCACGCCGACCACGACCACGCCGACCACGACCACGCCGACCACGACCACGACGATCACGGTCACAGCCACAACGGCCACGACACCGCCGAGGACGACGGCGACCGTGCCGAGCAGTCCGCTGAGGTCCAGGCGAAGTCCGAGTGAACGGGCGGTGACGCTGTTCTTTTTCGAGCGCACCGGATGGCAGCGAACGTACCGCAGGGCGATCAGAACGAGATGACCGTCAGAACGAGGCAACCGATTCCATCGCGTCCCGGACCCGCGCCGCGTTGGGGAGCTGGAAGTCCTCGAGGTCGTACAGCGGGTAGACCACGTCCCAGCCGGTGACCCGCTCCACGGGCGCCTCCTGGTAGAGCAGCGCCTCCTCCTGGATCGTCGCGACGACCTCGCCCGCCAGGCCGCCGGTCCGCGGCGCTTCGTGGACGACCACCGCTCGGCCGGTCTTCCGGAACGACTCGAGGATCGCCTCGCGATCCATCGGCGACAGCGTCCGCAGGTCGACGACCTCGACGTCCACCGCGCCGTCGGAGGCGAGCGCCTCGGCGGCCTCGAGGGTCGGCCGGGTGGCCGCCCCCCAGGTGAACGCCGAGACGTCCGAGCCCTCCCGGCGCACCGCCGCCTCCCCCAGCGGCGTCTCGTAGGACTCCTCCGGCACCTCCTCGCGG
>SLIW01000579.1 GCA_007135435.1 Natronomonas sp. | reverse complement strand
CGTCAGCCGTTAGCCGTTAGCCGTTCGCCATCCGCTCGGAGAAGTGGTGACGGGACTCCCGCGTCTCGCGGAGCCCCCCGTCGGCGGTCTGCCTCAGTGCTGGAGCGCGGCCTCGAAGTCGGTGCCGCCGCACCGGCACTCGCCGCCGGTCCCGATCGGCCACAGCGAGCCGTCGGGCTTGTTCCGGATCGGGTAGAACTTCCCGCACGATGTGCACTTGCCGAGCCCCTGCGGGGTCCCGGCGTGGGCGTCTCCTGCCATGCCTATACGTTGGAGCGCCCGCCGGATGGTCGTCAGGCCTAAAGAGTTAGGATCGCGTGGCGTGCCACCGCACGGCCCGGTGTGGGACGGTCGAGGGGAGCGTAGCGCGGCCAGGACGACGGGAGCGCAGCACGGCCAGCGCGACGATAGCTCGCCGAGGGCGTTCCGGCGACCCGTTCCCATCGGCTCCTGGTCCTCCGACGACCCGGTGGGCTGGAGTAACGCTTTTATCGGCCGACGCCGACGCGCCGGGTATGGCGTCCGAACCCGTCGCCGTCGGTGTCGCCTCCGAGCACGACTCCACCCCCGGGTTCGGCTTCTTCTTCGCGGCGTAGACGACGTGGACCCGGCCGTCCGCGGCCACCGCAGCGGGCGCCGGGGAAACGTCGTCGCCGAGTCGGAACCGCTAACAGAACGCCACGCGGACACCACGCAATGAGACTCCCCGAAATCCACCTCGCGCTGCTGGAGACGGCCAGCGCGACGGAGCCGAAGCCGGTCGAACAGCTCGCCGACGAACTCGGCGAAGACACCGCCGCCGTGACGCGGGCGGCCTTCGAGCTCGCGGACGACGGCCTGGTATCGGTCGACGAGGAGACCCGCGAGGACGTCACCCTCACCACCGAGGGCGAGGGCTACCTCGACGACGGCCTCCCGGAGCGACGCCTCTACCGTGCCGCCCTGGACGCGGGCGCCGACGAGGACCCGGTCGAGCTGGGCCGACTCGTCGGCGAGGCCGGCCTCGAGGGGGCCGAGGTCGAGATCGCCCTGTCGAACTTCGCCCGGAAGGGCCTCGGCCGCATCGACGACGGCCAGGTGACCGTGGATGGGGACGGGGAAGCAGACCTCGACGCCGACGGTGCCGCCGATCCCGAGGCCGCGGCGCTCGAGGCGTTCGCCGCGGGCGACGCGGCCGCGGGGGATGTCGACGCGGAGGTCCTCGACCGCCTCGAGTCACGGGGCCTCCTCGAGCGCGCGACGTCGACCGTCCGGTCGGTGACGCTCACCGACGACGGCGTCACGGCGCTGATGGAGGGCGTCGAGGTCGCCGAGACTGTCGGCGCGGTCACCCCAGAACTCCTGACGTCGGGCGAGTGGCGGGACGTCGAGTTCGCCGCGTACAACGTCGAGGCCGACGCCGAGACGGTCACCGGAGGCAAGGAGCACATCCTCCGGCAGACGGCCAACCGCGTCAAGGACGTGCTGGTCGGGATGGGGTTCAGGGAGATGGAGGGGCCCCACGCCGACGCGGACTTCTGGATCAACGACTGCCTGTTCATGCCGCAGGACCACCCGGCGCGGACCCACTGGGACCGCTTCGCCCTCGAGGTGCCGCCGATGGACCCGGAGGCGATCCCGGAGGGGCTGGCCGCGCGGGTCGAGGACGCCCACCGCAACGGCGTCGGCGACGACGGCGAGGGCTACCACTCGCCGTGGAGCGACGAGTTCGCCCGCGCCATCGCCCTCCGGGGCCACACGACGTCGCTGTCGATGCGGTACCTCTCGGGACACGCCGTGGGCGAGCTCGAGCCGCCCCAGCGGTACTTCAGCGTCGAGAAGGTCTACCGCAACGACACGCTCGATCCGACCCACCTCCTGGAGTTCTTCCAGATCGAGGGGTGGGTGATGGCCGAGGACCTCTCGGTGCGGGACCTGATGGGGACGTTCACGGAGTTCTACGAGCAGTTCGGCATCACCGACCTGGAGTTCAAGCCCCACTACAACCCCTACACGGAGCCGAGCTTCGAGCTGTTCGGCCACCACCCCGAGACGGGCGAGCTCATCGAGATCGGCAACTCCGGCATCTTCCGCGAGGAGGTGCTCCGGCCGCTGGGCGTCGACTGCGACGTCATGGCCTGGGGGCTGGCCCTCGAGCGCCTGCTCATGCTGATGTACGGCTTCGCCGACATCCGCGACGTCCACGGGACGCTCTGTGACCTCCAGCTCCTCCGCGACGTGGAGGTGGTCCACTGATGCCCGTCGTCGACGTCGACCCCGACGAGCTGCGGCGGCTGGTGGGCACCGAGAAGAGCGACGAGGAGCTCAAGGCCGACCTCTTCTCGCTGGGCCTGGAGTTCGAGGGCGAGACCGACGAGGGCGCGTTCGAACTGGAGTTCGCCCCCGACCGGCTCGACCGGCTCTCCGTCGAGGGGATCGCCCGCTCGCTGCGCTACCAGTACGGGACCGACCGCGGGGTCTACCTCCCGACCACGAACGACCCCGAGTGGACGATCGTCGTCGACGAGTCCGTCCCGGACGGCCGCCCCTACGTCACGGGCGCGGTCGTCCGCGGGCTCGACCTCGACGAGGCGAAGCTCGACTCGCTCATCCAGCTCCAGGAGAAGCTCCACGCGACGATGGGCCGCGACCGCGCGAAGGGCGCCATCGGCGTCCACGACCTCGTCATGTTGAAAGGCCGTGCGGCCGGTGACGACGTCCCCAAGGCGATCGAGTACCGCGGCGTCGAGCCCGACGGCGACCGGTTCGTCCCGCTGGACGACGACGCCGAGCGGACGCCCGCCGAGGTGCTCGAGCACCACCCGACCGGCGGCACCTACGGCCACCTGGTCGCGGACCTCGACCGGTACCCCGCCATCTACGACGACGTCGGGCTGTTCTCGTTCCCGCCGGTGATCAACGGCAAGCGCACGGAGGTCGAGACCGACACCCGCGACCTCCTCATCGAGATGACGGGGACCGACCAGTGGACCATCGACAAGATGCTCACCATCGTCTGCTACGCGCTGGACGCCCGGGGCGGACGGGTCGAGGAGGTCCGCGTCGAGTACCCGGACGACCACCCCGCCGCGGACGACGCCCGGGAGCTGGTCCGCCCCGACCTCTCGACGAAGACGAAGACGGTCTCCCACGACCGGATCGAGTCGACGCTCGGCATCGACCTCGCCGGCGAGGAGGTCGTCGACCTGCTCGAGCGGTCGGGACTCGACGTCGAGCCGTCGGGTGGCTCCGAGCGCCACCGCGAGGCCAGCGCCGCGGACGCCCGGTCCGCGGTGGCGTCCCCGCGGGACGTGGAACTGGAGTCCGTCGAGCGCCGCACCACGGACCTCGATGCCCCTGGCGGATCGAGCGATGCCGCCGGGGGATCGGGCGATGCCAACGCCGCCGTCGACGGGAGGGGCGTTGGGGCCTCCGAGTTGCGCTACGAGGTCGAGATCCCGCCGTACCGCGTGGACGTCCTCCACCCGATGGACGTCGTCGACGACGTCGGCCGGGCCTACGGCTTCAACGACCTCGAGCCGAAGTACCCGGAGGTCTCGACCGTCGGCGGCCGCCACGCCACCTCACGGCTCGAGGACGCCGCGCGGGACGTGCTCGTGGGGCTGGGCTTCGAGGACATGCTGAACTTCAACATGACGAGCGAGGAGGCGCTGTTCGACCGGATGTCGCTCGATCCCGCGGACGCCCCCGACGCGCTCGGGGCCGACGAGCCGCCGACCATCTCCGAGCCCTACAGCGAGGAGTACACCGTCGTCAGGACGTGGGCGCTGCCGTCGCTGCTGATGGTCCTCGAGCGGAACACCCACCGGTCGTACCCCCAGGACCTCGCGGAGATCGGGCTGGTCGCCGCGGTCGACCACGACGAGCCGACCCGCGTGGCCGAGCACCGCTCGGTGGCGGCGGTCGTCGCCCGCCACGACGCCTCCTACGAGGACGCCAAGGGCCGGCTCCAGGCGCTCTCCCGCGCCTTCGACGTCGATCTGGAGACCCCGCCGACCGACCACCCGTCGTTCATCCCCGGCCGGACGGCCGCGGTCGTCCTCGACGGCGCGTCCGTGGGCGTGATCGGCGAGGTCCACCCGGAGGTGCTCGTCGAGCACGACCTCGAGGTCCCGGTGGCGGCCTTCGAGTTCCAGCTGGACGGGCTGGATTAACGGGGATTGATGACGCAACTCATCGATTCGTTTCTCTCCAGTAGTTGAGAGATAAGATCAGCTGAATAGATCGCACAAATCAGCCATCCGAATGTCATCGATCGAGGTAACCTTCGGCGGTCACCATATCCGGAGCAGAAAACGGCTTGCGAACGTGTTATAAAACCCACCAATAAAACACTATAACCCGGTAACGAGAACCATAGAGCCGTGCAACCGCTCCAGACCGGCCTCACCGACATCCTGATGGGCGTGAGTCTCGGCACCTGGATCGGATTCGTTGTCACCATCATCACCACCTTCGGTCTTCTCATCATCCGGTGGTGGCGACGTCGCGTCAAGCTCCGGCGATCTCTAATCGCCGAGCTGGAACAGCATG
>SLIW01000358.1 GCA_007135435.1 Natronomonas sp. | reverse complement strand
TCGCCCAGGTGAACAGGCCCACGAGGAAGAAGATGGTGAACGTCAGCGCCAGCAGCACGCCGTGCAGCGTGAGGATCGCGTAGTAGTCCATTGAGTCCACCACCCGAAGGACGTCGGCCCGGTGGAGCACCTGGATCAGCCCCATCAGTCCGCCGATTCCGAGTGCGATGAACGAGCTCCAGAAGGCCATCCGGACGACCCGAGCTTCCGCGGGGAACTGGTCGATGAACGCCTGGCCCTCGCCGTCGAGGCCTGAGCGGCCCTCCCTGGGGTGGCTCGAGGTGCCCGCTCCCTCGTGGTTCGAGCCGGTCTCGGCGCTCATTCGTCACCCTCCAGTTCGAACTCGTCCTCCGGGACGACGACCAGCAGCCCCTCCATGTCGTGGTGGCCGGGGCCGCAGTACTCGTTGCAGACGATGCCGTACTCGCCTGGATCGCCGACCTCGACGGTCATCGTCGACACCTCGCCAGGGATCACCATCGCGTTCGCGTTCGTCCCGACGACGCTGAAGCTGTGGATGACGTCCCCGCTGGTCACGTAGAACGTCACGGTGCTGTCGGCGGGAACCTCGATCGGGTTGGGCTGGAAGAAGAACGTCCGGGCGACGACGTAGACCTCGTACTCGTCCTCGCCGACCTGCTCGACGCGCGGGTCGGCGAACCGGTCGTCCTCGCCCAGGTTATCCGGATCGAGGGTGTCCTCGGAGTCGTCCACCATCGCCACGCCAGCCCCGATCGCCCCGTAGGTGACCGAGGCGATGAAGAAGACGATGAGGACCATCGCCGCCCCCAGCCAGAGCTTCTCGTAGGTGTGGATGTTCACAGGAGCACCCCCACCACAGTCAGGTCCCCGCCGAGGAACTCGAAGAAGTACGTGACTGTCCACAGGACGACCAGGAGCGCGAAGTACAGTCCGATCAGCGCCAGCGTTCCCACCGGATCGAACTCGTCGTGGCCGATCTCTCGCCTCGTCTCCGAACTCATACGCGACGGCGTACGTGTGAGGCTGTTTTATATGGACCCGGCGTTCCCAGGGACTGGGACACAGACGGTCGTTTATATATCCCCCACGCCAACCCTCGCCGCATGACAACCGCTGGGCGCACGCTCGAGGGGCTCGCCCCCCGCCTGATCGCGACCGTCGGTCTGCTCGCGATCGTCCCGGTCGTGTGGTACGGCTTCGGTCGCTCGCTGACCGCCGGCCTCTTCGCCGCCGTGAACGTCGCGATCGTCATCGGCGTCCTCTGGGTGGTCATGGGCCCGCTCGGGGACGAGGAGCCGGGTGAGGACTCGGCCGCCACGTAGTCGATGGTGACCACGGGCGGGTGCCTGATCCGGGGGGCACGCCGAGGCTGGCTCGGCGACGCTCGCCCCGTCCCGACGACCACCGTCCCGTCCCCTAGCGCGTCGATTTGCCCTGTGTATCTCACGGTCCCCACGCGATCATCGATACGAATTCACGCGCTGACACCGTCCGTCGCAGACCAGTAACCGGTAGACCCAGATGACCCCGAACGACGTCGACCGAGCCGACGAGTCTGCGTCCGACGAGTCGGACCGCCGCTCGGGGATGTGCGATCTCTGTGGCCTGCCGGCCCCGAATCCCCCCATCGTGGCCCACGCGGTCGACGGATCGTTCTGCTGTCGGGGTTGCCTGGAGGTCCAGCGCGCCCTCGGCGACCTCGAGGGCGAGCCGGAGGGGGCGTCGGTCCGCGACGCTCTCGCGTCGGCCGGCGTCGGCGACGCCCGGGGGTCCATCGTACCCGGGTCCGCGGACATGGATGTCGACGGGGACTGGGACGCCGATGTCGACCCGACCGCTGACGCGGACACGGAGACGGCGTTTCTCGCGATCGACGGGATGCACTGCACCACCTGCGAGGCCTTCGTGGAGGGCCTGGCCAACGGGGTCGACGGCGTCCACGCCGTCGAGGCGAGCTACGCGACCGACACCGTCCGCGTGCAGTTCGATCCGGACGTCGTCTCACGGGAGGCGCTACCCGAGCGCCTCTCGGAGTACGGCTACACCGCCCGCGATCGGGCCGACGGGAGGACGGACGCCCCGCGGGGGAGCGACCTCGCGCGGTTCCTGGTCGGCGGCGGGCTGTTCGGCATGATGGTGATGGTGTGGTACGCCCTCTTCCTGTACCCGACGTACTTCGGGTACGGGCCGGTCGTCGAGCTCGGCGGCTACGACTCGCTGTACGTGTTCGCGAACATCTGGCTCATGTCGTCGTTCGTCCTCTTCTACACCGGCTGGCCGATCCTCCGTGGCGCCTACGTGAGCCTCCGCGCGCGGCTCCCGAACATGGACCTGCTGGTGGCGATCGCGGCCCTGAGCGCTTACGCCTACAGCACGCTCGCGATGGTCCTCGGCCGGACCGACCTCTACTTCGACGTCAGCGTGGCGATCATCCTGGTCGTGACGGCCGGGACGTTCTACGAGGGTCGGGTCAAGCGACGGGCCGTGGGGCTGCTGTCGGAGTTGACCGAACAGCGCGTCGACGAGGCCCGCCTCGCGGACGACGGCGAGGTCGGCCCTCTGGACTCGGTCGCCCCCGGTGACCGGCTCCTCGTCCGGCCCGGCGAACGGGTCCCGCTCGACGGGGAGGTGCGTGAGGGCACCGCCGCGGTCGACGAGTCGCTGGTCACCGGCGAGTCGCGGCCGGTCCAGAAGCGCCCGGGCGACCCGGTCCGGGGCGGCACCGTCGTCACCGACGCCGCGCTCGTCGTCGCGGTCGGTGACGGGGCCGAGAGCACGCTCGACCGGCTGGTCGAGCTGCTCTGGTCGATCCAGAGCACCACCCCGGGCGTCCAGCGGCTCGCCGACAAACTGGCGACGGTGTTCGTCCCGCTCGTCCTCGTGCTCGCGGCGGTCGTGACCGCCGTCCTTCTGTGGACGGGCGCGGCACTCACGACGGCGCTCCTCCTCGGACTCACGGTCCTGATCGTCTCGTGTCCGTGCGCCCTCGGACTGGCGACGCCGCTCGCGATCGCCTCCGGCGTCCGGGAGGCGACGGGGCGGGGGATCGTCGTCGCCAGCAGCAGCGTCTTCGAGGACGCGCCGGGCGTCGACGTGGTCGTCCTGGACAAGACCGGAACCCTGACGGAGGGGTCGATGTCGGTCGCCGCCGTCCACGCCGACCGGCCGGGGGTGGTCGTCGACCGCGCGGCGGCGGTGGAGTCGCTCTCGGAGCATCCGATCGCCGAGGCGATCGTCGACCACGCCCGCTCACAAACCGACGGCGGAGGCGGGAGCGGATTGGGAGCCCCCGGAGGGCCGACCCCGGACGGGGGCGCCGTCGTCTCGACGGCGGACGCGGACGGGTTCGAGCGGGACGCCAGGGGCGTGGCCGCGCCGGTCGACGGCGAGGCGGTCGTGGTCGGCCACCCTGCCCTGCTCGCCGAGCGCGGGCTGGCCATGGAGGGCCGGTTGCGCTCGCATGTCGAGGAGGCACGCGAGCGAGGTGACGTCCCCGTCGCGGTGGGCTGGGGCGACCGCGTCGAGGGGATCATCGTCGTGACGGACGCCCCGCGAGACGAGTGGACGGAGGCGGTCGAGACGCTCTCGAGCGGCCGGGAGATCGTGGTCCTGACCGGTGACGACGAGCCCGCTGCCGAGCGATTCCGCGCCGACGACTCCGTCGACGAGGTCTTCGCGGGCGTCCCGCCCGAGGCGAAGGCCGAGACCGTCCGGCGGCTCCAGGCCCGGGGGACCGTGGCGATGGTCGGCGACGGGAGCAACGACGCGCCGGCGCTGGCAGCCGCCGACGTCGGGATCGCCCTCGGATCCGGCACGGACCTCGCCTCGGACGCCGCGGACGTTATCGTCGTCTCCGACGACCTGCGCACCGTCGCCGACGCGTTCGCCGTCGCCGACGGCACCGGGCGGCGGATCCGCCAGAACCTGGCGTGGGCGTTCGTCTACAACGGCATCGCCATCCCGCTCGCGCTCGTCGGCGCGCTGAACCCGTTCCTCGCCGCCGTAGCGATGGCGACCTCGAGCACGCTCGTTGTCGCGAACTCGAGTCGCTCACTGCTCGACGGGGAGCCTCCGGACGGCAGATAGTTGGGATGTGTCGCTCCCCGCAAGGAAGTGTCACTCCCGCCGAAATCCGAGCGTCGCGGCTCGTCCTCACCCCTTGCGTGGGTTCACGTCTTCGATCCCGGGTAGCTGGTTATAAAATGCGAGGAGAATACCCGCGCCATTCAGGCGCGGGATGAATCCGACTTCCCACTCCACAGTCCACCGTCGTTAGCTCTGCGGGATATTCCATCGCTCCCACCCTGCCCTTTAAACCAGAAGACGGGTCCAACTTGGTATACAGGCGTTCCAGGATGCTGACGCTCCATCGGACCTATCGAGCGACGATCCGCAACCATGGCCAGGTGGCCGAGATGCTCGACCGGCACGGATGGAGCGCCAGCAAGCTCTGGAACGTCGCCAACTACCACTCCCAGCACGTCTGGGAGGAAACCGGCGAGATTCCCGACCACGGCGACCTCAAAAACGAGTTGAAGACGCATCCAAAATACAAGGG
>SLIW01000139.1 GCA_007135435.1 Natronomonas sp. | reverse complement strand
CATTCCCCGTCAGGCCGACGTCGCCTCGCGGGCCTTCTCGGCCTCCGCCTGGACGGTGTAGGCCCGATCGTCGCCGTGGGCAGCCGCGGCCTCGAGGGCGCGCTCGGTCCCGATCTGGACGAGCGCCCACGCCGCGGCGGCGCGGACGTTGTCGTCCTCCTCGCCATCGTCGAGGACGTCCGCCAGCGGGTCGACCGCCCGGGTGTCGCCGATCAGGCCCAGCGCGCGGGCGGCGCGGGCGCGGACGTCAGGGTCGTCGTCGACGAGGACGTTCGCGATCGCCTGGGAGGCCTCCTCGCTGCCGATCTCGCCGAGGGCGCGGAGCGACGCCTTCTGGACGGGGACGTTGTTGCCGTCGACGTAGTCGACCAGGGTGTCGACCGCGCGGTCGTCGCCGAGCTTGCCCAGGACCTCGATGGGGCCGACCTGGCGGCGCTGTGCCTGCTGGTGCATCGCGTCGAACGCCTCCGCCGCCACGGGACCGAGCCGCCGGAACGCGTCGACGCAGTTCTCCTCGATGAAGTCGGAGTCGAGGTGCTCGAACGCCAGCAGCAGCCGATCGACGTCGCCCTCCGACTCGGCGATGCGGATCACGTTCCGCTCCGGCGGGAAGTCCTTCGAGTTCTCCGGGACGAGCCGGTCGTAGAAGCCCTCCCGGCGGAGCTGCTCGGCGACCTCCAGGTCGTCCCAGGCGGTCGCCTCCTCGAGGCCGTCCTCGAGGTCGTCGATCGCCTCCAGCAGCGCCGCGATCGTCCCGGCGTCCTCGTCGGGGTGGAGCCCGTCCGGGTACGGTTCGCCCTCCTCGGTGACGACCTCGCCCACCTCGTCGAGGGCGTCCGCGTACGCCTCGAGGTCCTCGTCGTCGACCTCGAAGCTCGTGTCGAGCTCCTCCACCGCGCTCGTGAGGAACGTCTCGACGACGGTTCGGACCTCCGGTTCGCCCTCCGCGGCCCACCGGGTGTTCCGGATCGTCGCCGCCGCCCCGGAGACGCCAGTCTGGACGTCCTCCGCGTACGGACCGCGCTGGTCCTCGAGGTCCGAGCGCAGATCGTCGATGCGGTCCTGGAGCTCCTCCGTGGGGTCCTCCTCGTCGTCATCGTCGTCGTCCTCCTCCTCGTCCTCTTCCTCCTCGTCAGTCTCCTCCGGTTCCGGTTCCGGGAACTCCGTCTCCTCGAGGTCGGCCTCGACCGCGTCCAGGTCGGCCTCCACCTCGTCGAGGCGCGCCTCGAAGTCTGCCACCAGTGCGTCGATCTCCGCCTGGACGTCGGCGACGTCGTCGTCCTCCGAGGGTTCCTCCGGTTCCTCGTCCGCTGCGTCGGCCTCGTCGGTTTCCTCGTCCGCTGCGTCGGCCTCGTCGCTTTCCTCGTCGTCGGTTTCGGCCTGCTCCGTCTCCTCGTCGCCAGTCTCGGACTGCTCCGATTCCTCGCCGTCGTTCTCGGCCCCGTCCGGCTCCTCGTCGTTCGCCTCCTCCTCCGCCCCGGAGGCGTCCTCGGGGTCGTCGGCCGCCTCGTCGTCCCCGTTGCTCATACGGGTGTCTCCGGCCGACCGTTCCATGAGCGTTTCCCTTCGCGGGTTCGGTCGCGGGTTCGCCCGTGCCGGGCTGCCTCAGGACCGCTCGGTCTCGCGCCAGTAGAACGCCGGGGCGAACAGGAGGTACAGGAGGGCGAAGACGAGCAGCGCCCGGGGGAGGACGCGACCGCCGGCGGTCGGGAACAGCACGACCAGGGCCTGCAGTCCACCGAGGACGACCGCGTCGCGGGCGTAGAGCTCCGGATAGGTGATCGACGCCACCATCAGGTAGGTCAACACGGCGGCGCCGGCGAGCAGCACGACCGGATCGGTCACCCCGGCGAGGTAGGCGACGGCGATGAGGGTCCCCGCGAGCGTCGTCTGGACGCCCTCGGTCTGGGGCCGTTCGCTGTCGTTGAGCATGTAGAAGCCCAGTCGGACGACCGCCATCGCGACGAAGAGTGCCGGGACCCCGATCGCCGCGAGGCCGAGCGGCGTCGCCTCGAGCCCGTCGGGGGTGGCGACGACGAAGACCAGTGCCGCGGGGGCGACGCCGAAGGAGGCGACGTCGGCCAGCGAGTCGAGGTACGGGCCGACGGGCGTGCCGCCACGGGCGCGGGCGATCACGCCGTCCAGGCCGTCGGCGATGGCCCCCAGCAGGATGAGCCGCGCGGCGAGCTGGGGGTCCGTGAAGGCCACCGCGGCGGCGACGAAGCCGATCGCCGCGTTGGCGACCGTCACGGCGTCTGCCAGCCCCAGTTGCCCCAGGAAGCGCGGCTGCATGTCTTACGTCGGGGGTCGGTGAGGTCACCCTTAGTACGTTCGTTTCGACCCGAATCGGGCAAACGACCGGCCGTCGACCGGCCGTCGACCGGCCAACGACCGGCCCTCATCTGCCATCGACAGACCATCGATCGGCGGTCGATAGGCAGTCGATAGGCGGTTGATAAGCCATCGATCGACCGTCGTCGCGGAGCGCTATCGGGGAGCGGTGCCGTGGACGGGTGTCCGGGACGCGCCTCCCGGACGGGTGTCCCCGACAGGCGTCGGGAGCTCGCGTCGTGGACAGGTCTCGCGGTCAGCCGTCGCCGACCGAAATCGCGGTGCCTATACCGCCCCGTGTCCGAGTTCGGACATGGTGGGTACCCGGCGGCGGTTCCTCGCGACCGCGGGCGCCGGCGTCGTCGCGTCGCTCGGTGGGTGTGCGGACGCCCTCGGGTTCGGCGGGCTCTCGGACGACGACTTCGACGTCGGCATGTCGGCGAACGCGTTCCTCCCGGAGGAGCACGTGGTCTCCGTCGGTGACACCGTCGTCTGGGGGAACAACGGCTCCCGCGGCCACACCGTGACGGCCTACGACGCCGCGATCCCGGACGGGGCGGCGTTCTTCGCCTCGGGCGGCTACGCGGACACCGAGCGCGCCAGGGAGGACTGGCACGAGCGGGGCGGGGGCAACATCCCGCCCGGCGACGTCTACGCGCACACCTTCGAGGTGCCCGGAGAGCACCCCTACTTCTGCATCCCGCACGAACCCGCCGGGATGGTCGGGATCGTCGTCGTCGAGGAGTGACCGGCTGCGCCACGCTCGCGCCCTCTCCGATTCGGCGATACCGTCCTCGATCCGCGCACGCCTCCACGATTCGAGCACGCCTCCGCGATCCGATCCCGATATCCTCGATCGGCGTGACCGTTCCCCGGCCGTGGCCTTGACGACAGGGCCCGCTCGCGTCAGCGAATGATAGGTATCTGATAAGATCACGAGTGGACAGCGATGTGCATGGATGCGGTCGACGGGATAGTCCTGGACAACTCCCGTTGCTCCGCCCCCGTTTAGAAGCACCTTATCGCCCGTTAAGCGCCTATTTCCCCGCTACATACCGGATTGTTTACGCTACTCCTTCGACACGTTGCGCATGTTTTATGGGGATGGACGAGAAACCATCAGATATATGTCACTCGACGAGGTCATCCGCGAGAGTTGGGCGACCCGGCTCGGGTTCATCCTGGCGGCGGTCGGCAGCGCCGTCGGCCTGGGGAACATCTGGCGGTTCCCGTTCCAGGTCGGCCAGGAGGGCGGCGCGGCGTTCCTCCTGATGTACCTGTTCTTCATCGTCCTGATCGGGCTGCCGGCGATGCTCGTCGAGTTCACCATCGGTCGAAAGACGGAGCTCAACCCCGTCGGCGCGCTCCGCGAGTACGGGGGCCAGTCCTGGAAGTACGTCGGCGTCGCGTTCATGGGGATCGCCTTCCTCATCATGTCGTACTACAGCGTCGTCGCCGGGTGGGTCCTCCGGTACTTCGTCGGCAGCTTCACCGGTGGCTACCTCGACGATCCCGAGGGGTACTTCCTGACGATCGCGACCGGGACGGACGCCCTGATCTTCCACGCGATCTTCATGGCCGCGGTGATCGCCATCGTGGCGATGGGCGTCCAGCGCGGCATCGAGCTGGCGGTGAAGAGCATGGTCCCGGCGCTCATCATCCTGATGGTCGCCCTCGCCGTCTACGCCGCCACGCTTCCGGAGGTGGGCGAGGCGTACGCGTACTACCTCTCGCCGGACCTCGGTGTCCTCGTCGAGAACTGGCAATCGATCGTCCCCGCGGCCGCCGGCCAGGCGTTCTTCACCATGTCGCTGGGGATGGGCATCATGATCACCTACGCGTCGTACATGGCCGAGGACACCAACCTCGCCGAGGACGGCGTGATCATCATCGGCTTCGACACCGGCATCGCCTTCCTCGCCGGGCTGGTGGTCTTCCCCATCCTCTTCGCCGCCGGCATCGGCGCGGCCGACCCGGGTGCGGGGGCTATCTTCGTGGCGCTCGCCGGCGCCTTCGGTGAGATCGCCTTCGGCCAGTTGCTCGGCCTGCTCTTCTTCTTCGCGTTCGCGCTCGGCGCGCTGACCTCGGCGATCAGCCTCACCGAGGTCGTCGTCTCCTTCGCCATCGACGAGTACGGTCTCGACCGGGCCAAGGCCACCCTCGCCATCTGCGCCGGGATGTTCCTCCTCGGTGCCCCGGTGACGATCGACCTCGTGATGGT